>NZ_JAGBIX010000089.1:0-19277 GCF_017934775.1 Kandleria sp.
AATTTTACGCCTGTATCTTGGACAAAAGACAAAATGGTAGTTTATCAAAGATACCGTTGTGTTCGTATGTCTATATTTATTTTCCATACATATACTATATCATAATATATGTACGCTTCCGGTATCTACATACACTTTTTTTATTTTATGCTATCCATACCACACCTAAAGGAGTGGGCTTTTCGCACAGTCTTTTGTAAATCAAGAAAAAAGCGATACAAAAGAAAAAGAGACCGTAGTCCCTTTATCCTAAAGTTTTAATCTGTCCTAATACATCCTGACACTTCTCTAAAGCAGCCTTATGTCCAATAACACACACGCTTGCCATTTTACCCATTTCGTCCAATGTATCCGCAATATCTAGTAATGCATCATTTTTCATTTCGAGCATTTCATTACGATATAGACATTCTTTTTCATAATCGATGCCCCTTAGATAATTGCCATCAGCCAATTCACCTTGAGAGCGGGCACTTCTCAATGGTTCACATTTAGCAATAGAACTGATGATAAACTGTTCTACATCACCATTTTCTTTTACAAATGTTCTTAGATAATCTCCCGCATGACGATAGATAGAAAGACTTCTAGCAACATCTGGATCACGATAAGAGTAATAAGCCAATGTACCTAGACTACCGCTCGCAAAGCCGGTACCATAAGCGCCACCTTTGACTCTGACTTCATTCCATAAATGATCAAATGAAAGCATTGTAGAAGCTACTCTCCAGACACCTGAATACTGTCTATGAAGTGCATAGAGGTTATAAGCTAAGCTGGCATAAGATACCCCATTTGGAATTTCAATACCAACGTTTTCTGACTGTTCTACACTTAAATGTGTTCCTTCTATTTCTGATGATTCATCGAAAGCATCAACCAATGGCTTGACTAATGATGATTCTAATTCATCATAAGAAGTTGAAGATGTCAATCCAATAAGCATTCTATTTCTAGTCAACTGCTGGGACTGTACTTCTCTTAGTTTTTCAATAAAGGCATCTCCTTTTTCTTCAAATGAAGAAGAAAGATCTTTCAAGTAGAAATAAGCATCCAAGCCATCCATCACTTCATTGAAGAATGCTTCTTTTGAATATGAAGAAAGCGCTCTTCTCATCGCATACTGATGTCCACTGTTGATAATATCATTTCTAAATCCTTCCTGTACCTGTAATAGAAGTGGTTTAATGAAGTCTTTACGTGTAAAATCAGTTTCACATAAGATCTCTTTAATAAGTCTGATTGCTTCTGAAACCTTTGAAGAAAGGACATTACATTTAGCAATCAAGAAGATACGGAGATCATCAGTGTGACCAGGCATAGAAGTTGAACCTAAATCAAAGCTCAATCTTCCAGTGTTGCCTTTCATGTCAATAAGAAGCTGTGTAAGTTCTCTTTTTGTTGGAAGACTTCCTAAAAAATTAGGGAAGAATGAGATTGCACTTAATGTTTCTTTATCTTTTACATCAAGTTCAAAGTAGACATTCAAGTAGACAATACCTTCATTGCCAAATGGGTGAACAAGCACCTTGACTCCATCATATTCACGAACATCAGTAGGAATCTTTTCTGGTAATGGATTCATATCTTTAAGTGATAAGTGTGGAATTGTCGCAAGGGCTTCAGGTGTATCCTTAGCTTTCTGCCATTCATCCAATGCCTTATTTTCTTCAATATGTTCTACTTTTTCTTTCTCTGTCATTTCATTGACACGTGAAAGCAGTCTTTCTTTTTCCTTCTGTTTTTCCTCTTGATCCAATGTCACACTAGGAACAGCCGTAATGGATACAAACTGATCTTCAAATAATTCTTTTAGAAGATCCTCATAGTAATGTGTATCAAGATCTTTTCTCAATGATGCAAACATATCATTGTATGTTAAATAGGTAGCTGGATCTCCATCATAGAGCCAGGCGTTGAGTACCTGAATATTATGCATTAACGCTTTCGGTTCTCCAACATCTCTTGCTGCAAATTCCATCTGGTTCAATGATGCTTCAAGCTGTTTTTTATTTAAGCCTTTTTCTAATAGTTCATCAATGACCATCTTGATTGTTGCTCTGATTTCTTCAAGACGAGAAGCTTCTGTATTGACTGCTTGAACCTGGAAGAAGGCCTGTTCAATGCCATCAGTTAATACTGTATAGAAATCCTGTGCGAGATGTGCATCCAAGATTGCTTTTTTTAATGGAGCTTCATTAGAACCAGTCAAGTAGTCACTTAAAATATTAATTGCAGAAAGTTTCTTCTTCTCTTCATAGCTTGCAATAACTTTACCAAAGGAAATCTGTGTACGCTCACTGGCATCTTCTCCTTGAGCAAGAGGATATGACATTGTGATATCTTTCTTTTCCACATTATCCTGCATTGGCAATGCGTAATCTTCATTGTTTTCTTCATATCCACTTAAGTAAGTGCTAATTTCCAAAAGGACACGATCAATATTCATATCCCCTTCTAAATAGAAGTAAGCATTAGAAGGATGATAGTATTTCTTATGATTAGCAATAAACTCTTCATAAGTTAAATCAGTGATCGCTTCTGGTGCTCCACCAGAGACATACTGATAACAGTTATCTGGATAAAGCTGTCTCATCATCTCATTATCGATACGTGTATTAACAGAAGACGTAGCACCCTTCATTTCATTTAAGACAACGCCCTTATAGACAGGTTCTTCATCAAGACTGCGCATTTCATAATGCCATCCTTCCTGTAGGAAGATATTCTTGTTTGTATAGATGGCTGGTTTAAATACCGCATCAAGATAGACCTTTGTTAAATTCATGAAATCCTGTTCATTCTTGCTTGAGACAGGATACATTGTCTTATCTGGGAATGTCATCGCATTCAAGAATGTGTTCATAGATGACTTTAGTAGTTCTACAAATGGTTCTTTTACAGGGAAATTATCTGAACCACATAATACAGAATGTTCAAGAATATGGAATACGCCTGTATCATCGCTTGGTAATGTCTTAAAAGCGACTGAGAATAGCTTATTGACATCCTTAGTTGCCAAATAAATAAGCTTAGCACCAGTAGGATGAACAAATTCTAATAGTTCTGCTTTTTGTTCTTCAATATATCTTTTATTTTTAAGTGTAAATCCATGAAGGATTTCTCCTAATTTCATCATTTTCATATTCCTCCTTAGAGTAATGTTCATTATACATCAATTTCTTATCTTAGTGTGCCTAAATGAATAAAAAATGAACATGAATTTAATCATGTTCATTAATATAGCTCTGAATACGTTCCTGAACCATTTCCGCAATCTCAGTACTTGTGAGATCTTTGTAGTCATCATAGGTTACTGGTTCAAAGAAGTGAATAGCACAATTTACCTTTTTTAATGAATTATAATCCAAGACTTTAAAACAGTTGATCATGGCACATGGCACAATTGGTGCTTTTGCATCAATTGCGGCCTTGAATGATCCACCTTTGAATTCAAGAAGATGATTCCCTTCACGAGAACGCGTTCCCTCTGGGAAGATCACAGCTGGTAAACCATCTTTTAATTCTTTTGTAGTAGAACGAATGACCTTCATGGACTGACGAAGATTCTTTCGAGAAATAGCATGATATTCCATATTATCAAGAACATCTGCAGCTAAAGAAATTTTTCTTAATTCTTCTTTGTAGACAATCTTGAATGGCTGATCTAAGGCATCAAATAAAGCAAGAATATCAAAGAGTCCCTGATGGTTAGGTGTTACAAGGAAGCCCCCTTCTTTTGGAAGATATTCTGTACCAGAGATATCAAGTTTCACTCTTGCTCTTCTTGTTGCTTTTCTTAAAAGTTTTCTTGTCCAGTTAATACGTTCTTCTAAAGAATAGCGTTCTGGATGTTTTTTATACCTTTTAATCTGAAAAATAAGAAAAGGTATTTCAAATAGGAATCTTATTACAAGATATACAAGTCTTAACATATTATACCCTTCTATATACTTCTAATGTAAATGTTTCAAATGGTCTTTTTTCCACACAGGTATATCCCATATCATCAAATGATGGGAAATATGTTTCTCCTGTGTGCTTTCCTGGAATACGAGATAATAGAATTTCATCTGCCAATGGCAATGCCTGCTTATAGATATTAGCACCACCACAAATGAAAAGATCTTCCCCTTTATCTTTATATTCCTGAATGACATCTTCTAATTGATGTCTTACTTCTACTTCATCTGAAGTAAAATCACTTCTTGTTAAAATGATAGTCTTGCGCTTAGGCAATGGACGAGATCCCATTGCCTTAAATGTATTCATTCCAAATAATACTGTATGATTGAGTGTTGTTTTCTTAAAGTGCTTTAAATCTTCTGAATTAGACCAAGGCATCCCATTTTTTGTACCTTTTTTTCCAATGAGAAGATCCTGATCTGCTGCAACGATAATTGTGATCATTAAACGCTCACCTTTCCTACTAGTTTTCCATCTGATACATAATCTTCAATCTTGATATCTTCAATCTTGAAATCAAAGATGGATTTCACTTCAGGATTCAATACAAGATGAGGCTTTTTCTTTGGCGTTCTTTGAATTTGTGTTTTTACAACATCCACATGATCTAAGTAGATATGTGTATCACCTGTCGTATGCACAAACTCTTTTGGTTCATAGCCACAAACCTGTGCAATCATGCATGTCAATAAGGCATAAGAAGCAATGTTAAAAGGTACCCCTAAGAACATATCAGCACTTCTTTGATAAAGCTGACAGCTTAAATATTTCTTATCGCTTGAAACATAGAACTGCATTAATGTATGACATGGTGGCAAAGCCATCTCATCTACCTGAATAGGATTCCATGCACTGATGATATGTCTTCTTGAAAATGGATTATTTTTTAGACCATCAATCAGTTTAGCAAGCTGATCTACACCCTGATAATTAAAGTTTCTCCACTGTGCTCCATAAACTGGTCCAAGATTGCCATGCTTTTTCGCAAAGTCGTCATCTTCTTTAATCTTTGCGACAAACTCTTCCAATGTTTCACCATTATAGTCATCGCTTTTCTTAAATGCTTCATATGGCCATTCATTCCAGATACGTACATTTCGATCTACTAGATATTTAATATTCGTATCTCCTTTTATAAACCAAAGCAATTCTTCCGCAATGGGTCTTATAAACATTTTCTTTGTGGTCATCAATGGGAAACCATCACGTAAATCATAACGTGTCTGCATACCAAAAACACTGATTGTTCCAGTGCCGGTACGATCTTTTCTGACTTCTCCGTGATCTAATATATACTGTAATTGGTCAAGGTATTGCTGCAATGTAAATCCCTCCTCTAAATTTTATATCATCATACCATATCTTCTCCATTTTTTAAAAGAGTATTCTTATCTTATTGCTTTATTCATTAACATTCCTAAAAGAATAAGCTATAATATTCCCTGTTGGAGGAATGATATTATGTCTTTTAAAAGTTCAAAAATTGCCATTGTCGGAGTCGGCAATGTTGGTGCTACAACAGCTTATACCATTATCAATCAGGGATTATGTGAAGAAATCGTCCTTATTGATGTCAATAAAGAAAAAGCAGTCGGTGAAGCCCTTGATATGCAACATTCTATTTTCTTTATGAATAGAAATATCAATGTACATGCTGGTGATTATGATGAATGCAAAGATGCGGATATTGTCATCATTACCGCAAGTGTCCCAATGGATCCTAATGCGACTAACCGATTAGATATGCTTAGCGGTTCTAAGCGTGTGATGAAATCTATTATTTCAAGTATTATGGGAAGTGGATTTAACGGAATACTTTTAGTGATTTCTAATCCAGTAGATGTAATGACATACTATGCATGGAAACTTTCCGGATTACCAAAGAATCAGGTTATCGGTTCAGGTACAACACTTGATACCGCAAGACTTGCAGTAGAAATTTCTAACCTCTTTGATCTTGATTCAAAAAGCATTTCTGCTTATGTCATGGGTGAACATGGCGACAGTGAATTTGTTTCATGGAATACTGCCACAATTGGTGGAAAACGTCTTATTGATGTCATGAATGATAACACTGAACGTGTCAATGAAGAATCATTTGATAATCTTAAAGAACAGACAATCAAGGCAGGATGGGAAATTTTCCATCGTAAAGGTTCTACAACCTACGGTATTGCAGCGAGTGCTGCAGCGATTGTAAAATCAATCTTATTTAATGAAAACAAGATTCTACCTGTTTCTGTATATCTTGAAGGAGAATATGGACTAGATGGTGTCTATCTTTCAGCACCAACGATCATCAATAACACTGGCGCAAAAGAAATTGTAGAAATCAATTTAGCTGAAGATGAAAAGAAAGCCATGGATGCTTCTAATGATATCGTGAAGTCTTTCTATGAAGCCTTAAACGATTAAAAAAGATTCCCTAGGGAATCTTTTTTGATATTTCTTCTACCATCTTGTTGGCATCTTCATCATTGATAAGATGATAATCACAAGCACTCTCATAGAGTGCTTTTCTTTCGTTAAATAAAGCATAAAGCTTATCAGCGCCATCTTTTAGAAGCGGTCTTCCTCTTGTATCGACATCATTGACAATGTGGTCAATAGGACGATCAAGATAAAATACTGTCCCCATCTTTTTAAGTAGTTCAGCGTTGCCTTCTTTCTTGATAACACCGCCACCCATCGCAAAGACAGTATTTTTCTTTTCAATAAAATCTTTTAAACACTCGCTTTCTTTTTGACGGAAGTAATCTTCAGAGATAGCGAACATATCAGGAATGCTCATCTGATATTTATTGACAAGATAATCATCTGCATCAATGAAATCATAATGAAGCTTTTTAGCTAAGAGCTTTCCAATAGTGCTCTTTCCACATCCCATGATACCAATCAATACTATATTCATACGCCTTTCCTTTCGTAATTGCCAAGCAATCTAAACTGATCTGTGCTGACTTTTAGTTCCTGTAATGCGGCTAAAACATTGTAATCTCCTAAATTGCCATCGATATCTACATAGAAGCAGTATTCCCAAGGGTTACCTGGCAATGGACGAGATTCAATTCTTGCCATGTTAATAAAGTGGTCTTTAATAATGCGCATGACTTCGAAAAGAGAACCAACTTCATGTCTTAATGTGAAGGCCATAGAAATACGTTCTGCATCAATTGGTGCTTCAAGTTCTCTGCCAATCACAATAAAGCGAGTATGATTGCTTTTATCATTTTCAATACCTGGCGCAAGAATATCCAATCCGTAAAGTTCAGCGGCTTCGCTTGAGGCAATAGCGCCAACTGTTGGATCGTTGAGTTCTGCGACAAACTTAGCTGCTACCGCAGTATTTCTATAACGGTGTTTTCCAATATGATGTTCATCAAGGAACTTAGATGTCTGCAATAATCCCTGAGGATGAGAATAGACGTCCTTGACATCTTCAATCTTAGCGCCTTTAACCCCCAATAGATTTTGAGAAATATAGAGCTGCTGCTCACCGACGATAAAGAATTCATACTGTGTGATGAAATCATAATTATCATTGATTGCTCCAGTAGAAGAGTTTTCTAGTGGAACAACACCATAATCAATTTCATTTTTCTTTAATGCTTCAAAAACATCTTCAAAACGTTCATAGTTCTGATTATTGACTTCGCCAAAATATTTCTTTGTAGCCTGATAAGAGAATGAACCAGGAACTCCCTGATAGCCAACCTTGATTCCTTCTCTTCTTGGCTGAGCAATCTTCAATGGACTATTAGGCATCAAGGATGCCTGATAGGCTCTTGAGATATTCATATTATTGGTAATAAAGTTTTTAATGTAATTTGATAGCCCCTTATTCTTGACTCTTGCAAGATTCTTATTGATGACTTCTTTTTCACGTTCTTTTTGAAAAATCTTCATGCCGTGTTCTGCTTTATATTTCACAACATCTCTAGAGACAGCCATTCTTTTTTCAAAAAGTCTGATTAATTCTGCATCAATTTCATCAATTTCCTGTCTGCATGTCTTTAAATCTTTCATAGATCCTCCATCATATCAAGCAATCCGATTGCGGCCATAGCTTCTACTACTACGAGTGCTCTTGGCACAATACATGGATCATGTCTTCCTACGACATTTACTGTATCATTAGTCTTTGTTTTTACATTGATTGTATCTTGTGTTAAAGAGATGGATGGTGTGGGCTTTACACCAACAGTAAAGATGATTGGCATTCCGTTAGTGATACCTCCAGTAATGCCGCCATTATGATTAGTACGTGTCTTTACCTGTTCTTCTTCATAATAATAAGAATCATTGGCTTCACTTCCATACAATGATGTAATATCATCCAGATCACCAAATGAAACACTTTTTACTGCTGGAATTGAAAATAACAATGGAGAAAGATGTGCTTCTACACTATCAAAGAATGGGTTGCCTAGTCCTGCTTTTACACCGGTGATGGCACATTCGATTTTTCCACCTACGCTATTTTGATGCATGCGTGCTTCTTCGATGACTTCCTGCATTTTAATGAAAGCTTCTTCATCGATGGTAGGCTGATATCTCTTAAAATCATCACTGATGTCATGAGGAAAACGTGAATCCTTGACATCCTTGATAGAAAGAATATGCGCCCCGATATGAATACCCTTTTCTTTTAGAATCTGTTTAGCGATAGCACCTGCAAAAACAATCGGTGCTGTCAGACGCCCAGAGAAATGTCCGCCGCCTCTTACATCATTAAAGCCGTGATATTTTACATAAGCAGGATAATCACTATGTCCCGGTCTCATTTTTTCTTTAAGATAGCTGTAGTCTTTAGAGTGTTGAGAGGTGTTGGCAATCATGGCACAAAGTGGTGCACCTGTTGTTATGCCATCAACGACTCCACTCATGATTTCTACTTCATCAGCTTCTTTTCTAGGCGTACTCATTTTATTTTGTCCCGGTGCTCTTCTTTTCATTTCTGCTTTGATCATATCCATATCTAGCTTAAGACCTGCAGGAAGATTACCGATCACAATACCAATGCCCTTTCCGTGGCTTTCTCCAAATAAAGACAATTCAATATGATGTCCCCAATTAGCACTCATGATATTGTCCTCCTAATTTTTTATAATCTTCAAAGAAATGAGGATAGCTCTTGCGTACACATAAAGCATCGTCAATTTCTAATGGTGATGTTAATCTTGTGGCTAGAATCGCTTCACTCATGGCCATACGATGATCATTGAAGCTTGTCAGTTTGCCTCCATGCAATGTATCTTGACCAACGATAGTTAAGCTATCTTCTGTTTCTTTTACTTGAACACCACATGTTTCAAGCATAATGCGTGTAGCTTCTAAACGATCACATTCCTTAATGCGAAGACGCTGTGCATTGATAATATGACTTGTTCCCTTGGCAAATGCACAAGCTACACCAAGAGCAGGAATAATATCTGGAACTTGTGAGGCATCAATCGTTGTTGCTTTAAGCTCTTCTGCTTCCATCTTGTAGCCCTCATCAGTCTTGATAAGCTTAGCCCCCATTCTCTCTAGAATAGGAATAATTTCTCTATCACCCTGACGTGAAGATAAGTTCATATTAGTAAGCGTTATATCATGTCCTATTGCATCAGCGACCAAGAAAAAGGCTGATTGTGAAAAGTCAGCTTCTACATTATAGTTAGCTGCATGATATTGCTGATGTGGGGGGATGATAAAACGTTCATAGTTTTCATTGATGATCGTAATTCCAAAATGTTCAAGCATCTGTAATGTTAAATCAATATAAGCTTTTGATTCAAGCTTGGTTGTAATGACAATCTGGGATTCTCCTTCTAGTAGAGGCAAAGCAAAAAGTAATCCGGTAATAAACTGTGAAGAGACATCTCCTCGCATATGGAATGTGCCTGGTGTAAGTGTTCCTTCTACATGAAGATCAAGCACATCTTTCTTGTAGCTATAGGAAATACCTTCTCTATCAAAGATATCATAGTAAATATCCAAAGGACGCTTACCTAGCTGACCTTTTCCAGTAAAGTGTGTCTTTGTCCCTTTTACACAGGCAAGCGGAACCATGAAACGAAGCGTAGAACCTGATTCTTCACAATTCATTTCTGCTTCTTTACTAAAAGAAGAAAGACCTTCAATAGTTACGGTACTGCCTTCTACGACAATATGGGCACCCAGTGCTCTCATACAGCCGATTGTTGCTTCAATGTCTTTAGACATAGAGACATCACCAATCACACTTACCCCTTTTGATAATGAAGCGCAGATAATGGCTCTATGGGCAAGTGATTTTGATGTTGGCAAAGCCAATAATCCCTGAAGCTTTGATGATTCAATGCATATTGGTTTCATTTACACAACCTCACTTGTCAAAATAAATGTATTTTCATCTTTATGAATAAAGTAATCGCCAATATCTTTAAGCAATACAAAAGAGAATGATTTATTGATATTCTTCTTATCATGTGAAATAGCTTCTAATAGTTCTTTTGTATTCACATCAGCTTTTAATGGAAGATCATAGTGACGAAGTACTTCTACAATACGATCAGCAGTCCCTTTCTTTGTTAATCCTTGTTCTTCCGCAATACGCGTAATAGCTACCATACCAATAGCGACAGCTTCTCCGTGAGAATACTTTTCATAATGATAGTGCTGCTCTATTGCATGACCGATTGTATGTCCGAAGTTTAAGCAAAGACGATCTCCAAAATCAAAGAGGTCTTTTTCTACGACATCTCTTTTGATATCTACACAACGATAAATGATTTCATCAATATCTTCATACAGTGCATCAAAGTTTTCATAGTTAGCCATTCTTTCAAAGAAAGCTTCATCTTTAATACAGCCATACTTGATGACTTCTCCCATACCATCCTTGATGAAATGAGGATCCAATGTCTTTAATGTCAATGGGTCAATAAGGACAAGAAGAGGATGCTTAAAAGCACCGACAAGGTTCTTTCCTTCAGGGACATCCACTGCCACTTTTCCTCCTACACTTGAATCCACCTGTGCTAGTAGTGAAGTAGGAATCTGAATAAACTTGATGCCTCTTAAAAATGTTGCTGCTACAAATCCTGCAAGATCTCCTACAACGCCTCCACCTAGGGCAATAATCAAGTCTGTTCTGGTCATATGATATGCTAACAGCTTTGAGTAAAGTTCTGGAAGATGATCGAACTGTTTTGATGGTTCCCCATGTGGGATAACGATCTCTCCTACAGTATATTTTTCACTTAATTGTTTTTTTAGTTTTTCTCCATATAATGGATAAACATTATCATCAGAAATGATGACAATACGTTCTCCTTCAAATAAAGATGAGATAGAAGATAACGCATGATCTAAAATGCCCTTCTCAATGACGATATCATAGCTATCCTTCTCTAAATTCACACGCATTTTCATAATTGTGTCCCCCTATTTAAGAAAGCTCCCATCCTAAAAGGACGAGAGCTTGTGATAGTCCATTACAGATTTAAGATAAAATAATGTTTTTTCTCTCATTTTATTGAAATAATCTTATTATTTATGCCATTATTTGTCAATATCTAAAATTTTCATCAAAAGCAATAATGATCCAATAATTCCTTATGTCCATTCTTAATATAGTCATGATATGAAGAATAAGCAAAACGTGAAGTCCCTGTTTTAGCGTTATGCTCATAGATCACATCACCATGATCATAAAACTTCAGATCTATTTTCTTATAGAGATCATAATTCTCTTTCAAAAAAGAAATAATTTCTTTGTTGAGCTTATAACCACATCTTCCCTTTTCCCCTAAATGAAGTGTCTGTATTAAAAGACGTTCACTTATATGATACGTCTTCATTTCTATCTCATCCGCATGCTTGAATGTATAATCCATCAATGACGAATAAAGAGATATGCAGTTGCTGTCAATCAAAGTTAATTCTTCCATGATATTCCCTCCAAACAAAAAAAGATTGAATTTCTTCAATCTTTCTAAATGATATAAGACTTAATGACTTTAGTCTTACGAGAAAAATCCTTGTCTATCTTTTCAAAATCCGAGCGATCTTTCTCATTGATAATCAACACCTGAATCTTCGTACTGTAAAGAGCAGCGAGCGTCTCTTTATGAGTACTGTAGATACATGGTGTAATACTCTGTTTTAAAGATGAAGAAATATTTTCTACAACATCATTAATTCTATGTGCATCATCGCTCATATAGCCAAATGCACTATTATTAAGGTCATACAATGATTTTGCCTTATCACTGCTTTCGACAAGAACACTGTATCGTTCACGATCTTGTGCATAGCCCTTCATCCAGCCAAACACCTGTTTCTTTTCAAAAGAAGTCCAGCTTCCTACAATTAAAAAAATACATATCGCCAACTGTACAACCTTAGCGACATAATTGATGCCAATCGGCTGTTTTACTCTCTTGCCTTTCACTTTAATCAAGCGAGGCTTCTCAAGCTTGTAGAGGAGCATATTGACAAGCAATAAAGATATTCCCATAAATAATGATGAAGTAAAATGCATTTCATCATTAATGTAGGATACTAATAAAAACATAAAAATAAGCATTAGGCTTATCATAAACAATAATCTTCTTTGAACTATATTTTTGCCTTGCTTATCCATGTTTTCATCCTCCTTTGTCACTATTATATAGGAAAATCAGTATTCTTTACAAGGTTAAGGACAAAAAAGAAAAAAAGGTGTCATTATATTTTCATTTTCATGTTGCATTTTCTTAAAAGCCATATTATAATAAACGAGCAGTTGCCCCGGTGGCGAAATTGGTAGACGCAGCAGACTCAAAATCTGCCGGCCTTAAAACCGTGCCGGTTCGAGTCCGGCCCAGGGCACCAGCTTAATAGTGAAGCCAGTACAATTGTACTGGCTTTTTTTCAGCTTTATTCTGTATAATAGGATTGGTGATAGATATGGATAAATTTTATGAAAGAATGAAAGAAATGCTTGGTGATGAATATGATGCTTTTATTGATGCATTAAATAAACCAGCAGTTAAAGGTCTTTATCTTAATAATAAGAAACAAAATATTGAAAAGGTTCTTCCTAGCATGAAGCCTCATCCTTTTGTTAAAGAGGGCTTTATTTTTGATGATCAAAAATATGCTCCAGGGAAATCTCCTTATTTTCTAGCAGGACTCTACTATATCCAAGAGCCTTCTGCCATGCTTGTCGCTAATATGATTGATATTAAAGAAGATGACTACGTATTAGATATGTGTGCGGCTCCCGGAGGAAAGAGCTGCTCTGTCGGTGCGCGACTCTCAGATGATGGACTTCTGATTGCTAATGATATTTCTCATTCCCGTGCCAAAGTTCTAAGTGAAAACATTGAACGCTTCGGTTTATCTAATACCATTGTCACATCGACAGATCCTCTTCGTTTTGTTTCTCTCTTGGATGGCTTTTTTGATAAGATCATCCTTGATGCTCCATGTTCTGGTGAAGGTATGTTCAGAAAGCTTGATCAGGCCGTAGAGACGTGGTCTTATGAAAAGGTATTAGAATGTGCCTCTATTCAAAAGAACCTCATTGAGGCTGCCTATAAGCTACTTAGAGAAGGTGGCGAGGTTATCTACTCTACATGCACCTACTCGAAAGAGGAAAATGAGGATATTATCGAGTATGCTCTTTCCAACTTTGATTTTGAACTTGTACCCCTTCCTCATATTGAAGGAGAAACAAGCTACATGGATGGTACCATTCGCTGCTATCCTCATAAACATGAAGGTGAAGGACATTTTATTGCTAAACTAAAGAAAGTAGGATCATCTAGTACCATTAAGCCATCAGTGCTTAAGCCTCATATATCTAAAGAGGCAGAAACAAATCTTAGAGCGTTCTACAAGGAATCTTTAAATTGCAAAGTTCCTCCTCTGCTTCTAGAAAACAAGGGACATATCTATGCAATCAAGCGTCATTTCCCTGATCTTAAGAATATTCGTATTTTAAGAAATGGTCTTTATCTTGGAGAAAGCAAAAAGAACAGATTTGTTCCGAGCTATTCTCTTGCCTTGACTTTAACTAAAGATGATGTAAAGAACTTCTATGATTTCAAGGAAGAGAGTGAAGAAATCAAGAAGTATATTCATGGAGAAACTCTTCCAGCCAATAACAAGAAAGGCTATGGGGTCATCTTTGTAGATGGTTATCCACTTTCTTTCTACAAAGAAAGCAATGCAGTAAAGAACCTCTTCCCTAAGGGATTAAGACGATGAAACGTTATCAGATGATTAAAGACGAAGCAATCAAGATGCTTGAAGAAAAGAGTCATGGCTTCTATAAAAGAGAAGCCTATGCTCATATGTTTCAAGTAGAAACACTCTGTGTTCTTCTTGCAAGAAAAAGAAATCTCAATCAAGAATTAGCTAGTATCATTGGGTTATTGCATGATATTGCTATTCCGTTAACAATGAACAGCTTTGATCATGCGAACAGATCTTCCATGATTGCCAAGGAGCTATTGATGTCTTCTCAGCAGTTCAATGAAGAAGAAATCAATCTTATTGTGCATGCTATTTCATGTCATTCTAACAAGAGCATCATCGAAGATGATTATTGTGAATTAATCAAGGATGCAGATGTTCTTTCTCACTCACTAGAAGGACAGCTTCTTAAAGAAGAAGAAAACAAAAGACTTTCTCATATTGAACTTTAAAAGGATGGCCATCAGCCATCCTTTTCTTCTCCTTCATACATACCTTGAATCTTTCCATTGATCTTATCCATGGATATATGAAGATCATCTAATTGTTTAATGAGTGTATTAGCACTACGATAAGCTTTCTCATATCTTTGTATCATGCGATCACTATCTTCTTTTAGACTGATCAGCTGCTTTTCAATCTTTTCTATGTTTTGAGCACGCTGAAAATCTTTTGTGATTGCAAGAAGAGTCATGGTTACTCCCATCAATGTTGAAGGGGATGTCATCATTACATGATGACGATGTGCTTCTTCAATAAGCTGTGGTTCTTCTTCCCATAAATAAAGATAGATAGCTTCACTAGGAATAAACATGATAGCTTCTTCACTTGTTTCTTGTGGAATAATATATTTTTCCGCAATATCATGAATGTGCTTTTTCACATTTTTTCTTAATTCTCTTTGTGCAATGACTGAAGAGGGATCATCTACAAGACGTAGATAGTTTTCACTAGGAAACTTAGAATCAATGCAAAGCACTTGTTTTTGATTAGGAATATGCAAGATTGCATCTGCAATTTTGCCATTAGAAAGATGATATTGTGTCTCATATAACAAAGAAGAATGACCAAGATAAAGAGAAAGCAGATGGTAGAGCTGATACTCACCAAAGTTTCCTCTCTTTTTTGTATTGACCATCACATCATTCATATTGCGAATTGTCTTTGTCAAAAGATTAAGCTTCGCATCAGAAACGCCGAGGTACTCTTTTGTCTTAGATAGTTCTCCTAAAAGAATTTCATAGCTTTTCGCTAAAGATTGATGATAACTCTTAGATGCTATTAATTCACGTTCATTTTGTTCAATGCCCTTTTCTATTCGCGCAAAAGAATCACTGCGATTGAATTTCATATAGATCACGACAAGCATGATCAATATGGCAATAAGCAAGACAAGTAGAATCAATTCCATTATCTTTCATTTCTTTCTAGTTTCACGATAGCGTGTACCAATGGTGTATTTGGATCAACATCCACGCCTGAAACATAAGTAATATGATAGCGATTCTGTAATTTTTCAATACTTAATCCTAAAGCGCTCATATTCTTTCCTTCAAGGATCACTGCTGGCACTTTAGAAAGAATGATGGATTTAGCGATTTCTTCTGTAATATCTCCACCGTGTACGACAACTTTGTCATATGTCTTCTTCTTGCATAATCTTACAATTTCTTTATCGATGTTGCATAACTTGAAGAACTTGTTCATCTCTTTAATGCGATCTCTATTCTTTAACGCATCATCTAACTGATATTCGTTTTCTTCTAATGCTGTGACATCATTAGGAAGACTCATTTCCCATAATCCTAGTCCACTGTATAATGAAAGGATTTCATCTTCTTCATCAACAAGGGAAGTAAGAACATCATACTTCTTATATTCCATTTCAGGATTCATGATCATATGTGATTTCACATTAATCTTATAGTCCTGATCCTTGCATGTTAAAGTCATAGCATTCATGCCATAAATACGCTTAAATCCTTTTTCATTGAAATCAGAATGGCTTGATGTATTGATTGAATAGTAGATTGAAACAACTTCATCAATCTGAGCAATTTCTTTTGTTACTTCTTTAGCGATACCATCTTTACCAGTAATAAAGACAACCTGTAATCCTTCGTTGAATTCTCTTACCATGATATAGCGTAAACCACATTTTACTCTTGGATAATAATCTTTACATTTATGTTCATTTAAGATCTTCTGAATCTTATTTAATGTTGTATTGATAACAGGAGACTGAAGACGATATAGATCATCTACACTTAAGAAATGATCAACCCCTTCTAATTCACCAAAGACTAGTTTTCCTCTTGAATAGACAATAGGAAAAGCAGCATAGTGTCTATAATGTTCCACTTCATCACTTGAAAGAACTGGCTTGACATCTAATTCTTCGACATCAAATTTTGTATACTTCGCAATAGCATCCTTGATAAGTCCTTTCTTGAAAGGAAGCTGATCAAGATAGTTCATATGGAAAAGACTGTATCCATAAGTCTTCTTATCATTATTATGATGTGGTACACGCATAGATGACTTCTTAAGCACCTTTACGACATGTCCACTTAAATATCTTCTTTCTCTTACATCAATTTCTGCGAGAACTTCTTCACCTGTTAAAGCACCTTTGATAAAAGCAATCTTCTGATCAATATAGCCGATTCCTTCACCATTGATACCCATTTTCTTAATAACTAATTTTTCACTTTTCATTCTTTTTCCCTTTCTTATTGCAAATATACATAATGTACATGCCAATATAGAATATTTCACTCGCCCAGTTAAAGACAAACAAGATGATGACTACTGAAGCAAGTGGTCCATATACGGACTGAAAATTGGCATACTTAAAATAAACTGAAAATATGATATATAAAATAACCATCCCTACAGCGGCTACCTGTGAACCAATAAAAGCATATCTCTTCTTTTGCACACGTACTCTTGGCACGATCAGATATAATGCATAAAAGAATAATGTGATTATGCCATAGATAATTATATACTGGAAAACTTTAATGCTGTAGAGGATCTTAAAAAACTTGTAGATTGGTCCTGATGCAACTACGATCACAAATCCCATCATTGTCAAAAGCAGGATGAATGTAATCTTAAATACATATCCATAATAAGACAAAGGATTCTCTAATTTTATATCAGGATAAAACATTCTCTTTGATGTCTCATAAATATGTGCAACACCACGTGATACAGCATATAGCGATAAAACAATGATCACAATGGATGTTGTCGTCACTCTCGTATTATTTAAGACATCAACAATCATTTTAGCATAATCCGGTCTTAAATACTGTTCTAGAATACGTTCCATGATTTCTAGATCAACATGAAAAAACGATGCTGCTATAGCCAATAATGTCGTCGCTGGAATAATTAATATTAACAAATAAAAAGAGAGTGCGGCACTTGAAGAACTCGGTATACAGATTCTATAGTCATTATAGACTTTCACAGCTTTATGATATAAATCTTTTACACCCAGCTTCATATGCGCTCTCCCTAAAAACGTATTATGTATCCTGTTTTTCATCTTCTATAACAGTCAGTCTTAATGTTTCAATACGGTTCTTTTCAATTTTCTCAATTACAAATAAGCCATTACCAATAACGACTTTCTGATTGATTTCTGGTACACCACCGACCGCACCTAAAACAAGTCCACCGATTGATTCAAATTCTTCAGATTCAAATGAAGTACCGCACTCTTCATTGACTTCATCGATATCCAATGAACCATCAAGTAAGAACTGATTATCAGCTAAAGCAACGACATCGTCATCTTCCTGATCATATTCATCATCGATTTCTCCGACAATCTCTTCAACGATATCTTCCAATGAGACAATTCCACTCATGACTCCATATTCATCTAAAACAACTGCCAATGTGACATGATCTTTTCTCATAGATTCAAAGACATCTGAAATCTGGTTAAATTCATAGACAAAATATGGTTCTCTCATGTAGTTCTTAATATCAAATTGTTCCTGATCTACATCAGCTAAAAGTAAATCTTTTATATTTAATACACCGACAATATCATCACTATCTTCATTACGATAGACAGGTATACGTGAAAATTGACAGTTTTTTAAGAAATCAATAAGTTCATCATAGGAGATATCATCCTTGACATCTTCCACATGAATACGTGGTGTCATAATCTCCTTGATTTCAGTCTCTCCAAACGCAAAGATATTATGAAGCATCTTTCGTTCATCATCTTCCAATACCCCTTCTTCATGAGAGACATTTACAATAGTCTTGAGATCTTCCTGTGTAACAGTTGGTCCAGTTGAAGAAAGGTCTCCAAAAGCCTTCATCATAATATGTGTAAAAACATTCAAGATGAAAACAATTGGCATAAATACTATTCTAAAAAATGAGATAATAGGCGCAAAGGCCAATACAAATTTTTCAGCATTGTTGCTGGCAAGGGTTTTAGGCGTAATTTCCCCAAAGATAAGAATCATCAATGTTACAAATCCTGTTGCAAGAGCAACGCCTATACCTTCATTTCCAAATACAGAAATAACAAAAGATGTTGTTAATGATGATGCTGCAATATTAACTAGATTGTTGCCAACAAGAATTGTCGACAAGAGCTGTTCATTATTATCAAGAAGCTTCTGTACAAGCTGTGCACGACGGCTATTTTCTTCTTCCGCTAAAGTCTTGATTCTAATCTTAGATACAGCCATAAACGACGTTTCTGCAGATGAAAAGAATGCAGAAAGCATTATTAATACCAAAAAGGCAACAATCATAATGGTTTGACTCGGTTCCACTTATTTATCATTCTCCTTATAATCCAATTTAGTAGCATAATAAGTTAATTTTAACGTTTTGTCAATCTTAGTATAATTGCATTTTAACATTACTGCAATCGTTTTTTAAATTGAGAAAATATGTACTTTCTTTTATATCTTTATTATAAACGCTAAGTTTAAGAAAAATGTTGCTACTAGATCATTAAATTTAGCTTAACACCTGATTTTCTACTTTATAGCCACCTAACTTAAGTCATGATTTTTTAAATAATTGTAAAATGATCTTAAAAGGTCAGGTGAGTGCTA
>NZ_JAGBIX010000090.1:0-15632 GCF_017934775.1 Kandleria sp.
TCTATGTCCATGTTTGTAGTCTTTATTCATGAACGTTATTATACAAAAAGAGCCCCGCTTAGGCGAGGCTGAGTTGAGTCCGTCGGCTTTCATCCCACAAGCTAAAGCTTGATGGGTTTTCAGCCGTAAGCATTATATAAACAAAAAGGATTGCTTTAAAATTAAGCAATCCTTCGTGATTATAACTGTGAAATAAGTTCTGTATCCTTTTTAGCCAATTTGGCGATATTGTAAGAGTGATCTCCAGTACGATCTAAATCCTGAAGCAATTTTGTGAAGATGACACCCTGTGCTGTATGACAGATACCTTCACGTAATCTTACAACATGATCATCCAATGCTTTTGTGATCATATCCTGAGTTTCTTTAATAAGTCCCTGTACTTCTATTTTCTGACTAGCAGTAAGATCTTCTTTGAAGAACGCATCAATAGAAAGATCGTAGATCTTGATAACAACATCATAGATTTTACGTACATCTGCCATACCATACTCAGAGAAAGACAGATTATCTTCAATTGTACGTTCTGTTCTTTCTAGAATATTCATAGCATGATCACCAATACGTTCAAGGTCGATTAACACATGGAACAGTTTCCCAACATACTCTGAGTTATGTGGACTAAGCTGTTGCGCTGTCAAGGTAATCGCAAAGTCAGAAATATTAGAGTTTAACCAGTTGATCTTTTCTTCATTTTCACGAATAAGATGTGCATGTTCCAATGTTCCATTGTTAAATGCCTGAATAGATAACTCTAGATTTTCTCTTACGATTCCTGCCATTCTTACAATTTCGCTTGAAACCTGAGCCACTGATGATGTTGTATTGCCTACATGCAATGGATCGATATATAAGAATCTGAAATCTGAATCATGTTCTTTTCTCTTGATGACTGTTTCAGATAACTTAACAATATACTTGACAAATGGCAATAAGATAATAGCTGTAACAACCTTAAAGATAATATGTCCACTTGCTACTTGAACAGAACCATTAGCTGAAAGATTTGTCAAGAATGATGTATATGGTGTCAAAATAGCAAGAGGTGTAAAGATCAGCATACCTACTACATCAAAGATAAAGTAGATAAACGCTGCTCGCTTAGCATTTGTCTTAGCCCCAATTGAAGAAAGCAATAGTGGCATAGCACTACCAACGTTTACCCCAATAATAAGGTAAATAGCAAAGTTCATTGGCATAAGTCCCTGTAAAGCTAACGCCTGTAATACCCCGATAGAAGCTGATGATGACTGAAGAATCGCACACATCAATCCCCCAACAAGAAGTCCCACAAGTGGGTTGTTGGCTTTCATAATAAATGATTTAAAAGCGGCACTTGTCTTTAATACACCCATAGCGCTATCGCCGCTCATGTATTTAAGGCCAAAGAACAAGATACCAAAACCTAAAATGATCTGTCCGATATTTCTTTTTGTGCTCTTTTTACAGAACATGATCATAACAATACCGATGAAAATACAGATTGGAGCAATTGCCGATACGTCAATTGCGATCAAGACAGCGGTAATGGTTGTACCGATATGAGCGCCAAGAATAACAGCCGATGCCTGCAGCAATGTCATGATTCCTGCGTTCAAGAACCCCATCAGCATTACTGTCGTAGCTGATGATGACTGGATAATTGTTGTTACGAGAAGTCCTAACAAGAATCCTTTAAAGCGATTATTTGTGAGTTTTTCAAGCAGACGCTTGAGAGATGTACCAGCAACTTGGTTGATTCCATCGCTCATATATCTCATCCCAAAAAGGAAGAGTCCTAAGCCGCCTGCAAGATTAATGATATTGACTATATCCATACTATTAATCCTATCCTTTTTTATTCTACTTCTACAGTATATCAAAACTGATTCTGTAATCTCAATAAATTATTAGCATGTTACGGATATTTTACACAATCTTAACATTAGACCATATCCCTAAATAATGCATACATTTGTGCATAGCTATCATCTTTTTCATTAAGTGCTTCATCGATATCTCTTGCGAGAATCTGATCATTTTTTACACAGATGCACTTATTGCTTTCATTTTTCATCAATACTTCTACGGCTTCTCTTCCCATCATGGAACCAAGAAGGCGATCTTCAGGAGTCGGACTTCCTCCTCGCTGAATATGTCCTAAGGAGATTGCACGACCAGAAAAACTTGTTTCTAATGAAATCTTTTTTGCGAGTGCTTCTATATCCAACAGCTTCTCGCTTGCAATAATCAAAGCATGACGCTTCTTGCGAAATTGATCATGTACTGCAAGTTCAGCCATCACCTGATGCTCATTAAAACCAATTTCCCTATTGATCAATATTTCAGCACCGCAGGTTATCGCACTCCACAATGCTAGCTTGCCACACTTGTTTCCCATTACTTCCACAATAAAACAGCGATGATGAGAACTAGATGTATCTCTTAGCTTATTGACTGATTCACAGATGGTATTAAGAGCAGTAGAGAATCCAATTGTCTTATCTGTTCCTTTTACATCATTATCAATGGTAGCAGGTATTCCCACACAAAGAACCCCTTTTTTCATTAAAGCCTGAGCTCCACGGTAGCTTCCATCCCCTCCGATCACAACTAATCCTTCAATACCTCTTTTTCTAAGCTGTTCAACGGCTTTTTCTTGAATAGCATCTTCCTTGAATTCAGGATAACGTGAAGAACCTAAAAAAGTTCCTCCTTTTGTTAATATTTCTGAGGCATCCTTATAACGTAAAGGAAATATTTTTCCCTGAACTAGTCCTAAGTAGCCATCTTCAATACCATAGATCTCCAGATCGTTCTTTAAGGCCGTACGAATAGCAGCTCTAATCGCCGCATTCATTCCTGGGGCGTCACCACCGGATGTCAATATTCCAATTCTTCTCATATTTCTTCCTCTTTTCTTTATAAAAAAGAGATGTCCTAATCGACATCTCTCAATGCTTTTAGTATCTTTTTCTTCTCATTATTTCTTAAAATAACATCCATGGCTTCAATGGTGATTTTAGCTAAAGAGAGTGCTTTAACATAGCTTTCATCATCAATTGTTACAATATGATCAATATAGATAATATCTATTTCTGGTAGATCCATGTCATTAAAAAATATTTTAAGATCAAGCCTTTTTACATCATCATGGGGAAAATACGTACATAAGGCATTCTTCTCAGTCGCTTCCTGAAAACCTCCCACCATGATCAGTTCTCCATCTCTTCTAAGCTCATAGCCTAAAAGATCTTCAAAGGCGTAGATACGCTTACGATGTCCTTCATTTTTAATATCACTATGAATGCTAAAGCTTAATAACTGATGATCGACATCTACTCGCAAGTTTGCCACTGTATGAGTTGGATCAAACAGCTTCAATAAAGCCTGCTGTCGATGTGTTCTTAATAAGGATAGCTTGTTTTTATCCTGCAGTTCATTCATATATTCTTTAGCTTCATCTTTAAGCTTTTCGGTACTCTTATTTACAAAGGATTTTAATTCATTCAAGGATGTATTCATCACTTTTCACTCCATTCTTCTACTTCACAATACAATTCTTTCGCTTTCTCTATATCTTTATATAATCCTAATCCATGTTCATAGAAATAAGCGAGTCTTAGTGTTCCTTCTTTATGATGATTTCGATAGGCAATCAAGTAATAATATCTTGCCTGATTATAGTCCTTCTTGACAATCAGACCTTTCTCATAGAGCGTTCCTAGATGAAAAGCACATACGCCATCACCTTTTAAAGCACCCTCATTCCATAATTCAAGTGCTTTCTTCTTGCTCTTTTTTACGCCTTCTCCTTGCCAATACTTCTGTGCAAGCGAAAACAACGCCTGCATATTCCCTTGTGTAACCTCTTTTCTTAATGTTTCAATATCCATATTCTCACATCCTATTATTAACATAATACCATGAAAAAGTAACTTTCACATCATATTGATATAATATGAAAAAAAAGCTGTCATGAAAAACAGCTTTATTTGACTTGATTATAAATAAATGTTTCAAATTGTTCATAATCCCCTTTAACAAAGGCATCTCTTTTTACTAGTATGATTTTCCCTTCACCTAATGAAAGAATAATACCGTTCTTTAAAGGGATGATTTTTTGAATCTGACGATATTCCACACTCATCTTCTCATTATTTTTTATGACTTCGATATATTCATTGAAATGAATGGACACTTCTTCTCCTGTAGATAAATGGGCATTTACAAGATAAGGAGAGTAAATGATGCTTATTAATAATAACAGCGCTGCAATGCCTTCTATTGCGGCAATGATGTAATGTCCATGCATAATGCCAATAATGCACATAACAATCGCAAATAGATCTAGCAATCCTCCTCTTATATAGAAAGGGCGACAGACAATCTTGTAGGCATACTCCTTAAATGTATCCTTATCTATTCTGTATTGATTTATAAACATTGATTATTCTCCAAATGTCATTAAGTGCTCAATAGGAAGACGATGCGCAATAAATGAAGTGAGCGCATTGTATACACCACTTGTAGCACCATAATAATGATGGTTTCTATTATTCTTCTCTACAACTGTCAGTTCCCACATCCCAAAGCCAGGAATGATATTGTAGGTCGCCTGATCAGCAAATGTATGTTCTATTTCATCAAATAATTCTTTCATGATGGCTGCATCTACATTTGTTTCAACCTTACGTCCTTTTTTATAATGTCCATATCCATGACCATAGAGACTTGAGAAAAACTGTACTTTCCCATCGCTTGTCAAAGTGAGTTTCTGTTCAACTTCAAGTTGAGGATTATTATCCGTATTCATTTTTTCAATATTCGTATAGATCTTAATCTTCTTGATTTGCATGCCTAATCTCCTTTTATTCTTAAAATATTATACTTCATTACGTATTGTAATGCAAAATACACTTAGCAATAAAAATCGTCTCGTTTTATTCTCGAGATTGAATTTACGTCATAAAATCGATAAAATACAGTTATATTAGAATTAAAGGATGATATTTATGGAGAACTATGTTATTACACAAGCTTTTCTCGACAAAATGAATGAAGTCTTTGATTACACTCTTCTTAAAGAAGATATCTTCGATAAGGACGATATTGAGCACGAAGTATCTTCTATTGAAGTTAAAGATTACGTTTCTTATTTTGTATGTAGAAAACATGTACTCATTGATGGTGAACCGCGTTTATTGGAATTTGGGTACAAGATCAACGAGAAGGTAAAGCATCAGGTTATAGACGATGGTCCTAATAGTGTTGCCCGCTATACAAATTATGAGACTGGTCTATATAATAGACGCTATTATCATGAGCAGGTAAAGAAGTACCCATGTACCGGGCTTGCTTTTTTGAATATTGATCACTTGCGTTCGATCAATAAGAAATACGGTCGTCTTGTGGGCGATGAGACGATAGCATTTATTTCACAGGTTATTCGTATTAGACTTGGTCCAGATGATGTTGGCATTCGCTATGGTACCAATGATTTCATGCTTGTTTTCTATCATTTAGATGAACTTGCATTTATTGAAAGATTAAAGGATATTCACAATATTGTACAGGCTTATACAAATACGCAATATCCTGATTTAAAGCTTACTGTCAGTATTGGGGGCGCATATCGTAATGATATTGTCGCTAATCTTATTGATACTTGTGATGATGCCCTATATGAAGCTAAACAATCTGAAAATGCCTTAATTATCAAGTAAGAGGTTTTATGAAAAAATTATTAAAGAAGATTCTTATCACCCTTGTTGCTTTTTTCATGATGATAGCAATCGGATTTGGCATCTATGTTTCTGACTACTATAAGCCAAACCACAATGCCTTAAAGGCAATAAGAAGTGATAATGTGATTAAAGTATATAATCGTGATAGCTATTTTCTTTTTAAAGGGAAAGATGTGAAAGCAGGCATCATTTTTTATCCTGGGGGCAAAGTCGATGAAAGATCCTACGCCCCTTTAATGCGACTGCTTGCAAAAGAAGGATACGCTGTCATGCTTGCAAAAATGCCCCTGCATCTTGCGATGTTTGGGCTTAATAGAGCTAGCGATATCAAAAAAGACAATCCTAAAATTAAACGATGGTTTTTGGGTGGACACTCACTTGGTGGAGCCATGGCTGCGCGATACCTTTCTAGTCATAAAGATTTTGAGGGCTTATTTCTATTAGCAAGCTATTCCACTAGCAAGCTTCCTAATCATATGAAATGTCTCTCTATATATGGAAGTCAAGATCAGGTGCTTAATCGTAAATCATATAAAAAGTATCATCACAACCTTCCTCAGAGCACAAAAGAAATTGTCATTCAAGGTGGCAACCATAGTCAGTTTGGAAACTATGGTTTTCAAAAAGGAGACCACAAGGCAAGCATCAGCTACAATGAGCAGCAAACACAGACTGCAAGAGCAATCAGTTCCGTTTTTTGATTGCTCTTTTTATATTTTTTCGTAATCATTTTAAGGAATAGTATTAATATTGATGTTAAAAATAGTGTTTTTGCGTATAAAATTGAAAAAAACACCCAAAATAGCAAAGTTTTTGATGACTAATTTATCGAAAGTGATATAATTACTAATCGGCGCCTCATTTTATTAAGAATAAGGGGAACAATTCTATAAAATGTCGCTTAATTTTAACGGAGGAATTCTATGGATAATAGCAAAAAAATCAAATGGCATAACCTGGCCTTCATGGCATTCTCTACTGTTTGGGGTTTTGGTAACGTATTAAACGGATTCATTTACTTCAATGGTATTCAGGTTATCTTCAGCTGGATTTTAATGTTCGCTCTTTATTTCGTACCATACGCACTTATGGTTGGTGAACTTGGTTCAGCATTCAAAAACGCTGGCGGAGGAGTCAGCTCATGGATTCATGAAACTATGGGTCCTAAATTAGCCTACTATGCAGGATTTACTTATTGGGCATGTCACATTACTTACATTGCTTCTAAAGGAAGCGGTGGGTTAAAAGCATTAAGCTGGGTAGTCTTTAGAAATGCAGAAAAATTTGCATCATTCTCAACTCTTCAGATTCAGTTAGCTACACTTGTAGTATTCTTATTCTTCTGCTGGGTTGCTTCTAGAGGTTTAACTCCATTAAAGAGCTTAACAGCTATCGCTGGTTCTTCTATGTTCGTCATGTCAATCTTATACATCATCATGATGTTCGCTGCACCAGCAATCAATCCTCATGCACATTTCGTCTCATTAGACTTTAGCTGGAAAAACTTAGTTCCCCAGTTCAACGTTCAGTATTTTACAAGTCTTTCAATCTTAGTATTCGCAGTTGGTGGATGTGAAAAGATATCTCCATATGTTAATAAAGTAGAAGACCCTGAAAGAGGATTCCCTAAGGGTATGATCGCTTTAGCTATCATGGTTATGATCTGCGCTATCCTTGGTACTGTTGCAATGGGATTAATGTTTGATCCAAAGGAAATTGTAAAGAACTTTGATGCTTACAATGCCAATGGAGCATACTGGGCATTCCAGAAATTAGGACAGTACTATCATATGGGTGATTTATTAATGGTTATCTATGCCGTATGTAATACAATCGGTCAGTTCTCTACTTTAGTATTAAGTATTGATGCACCATTAAGAATGTTATTAGATAATGAAAATGCAAGACAGTTCATCCCAAGTGGTTTATTAAAGAAAAACAAATATGGTGCTTATATCAACGGTATCTGGTTAATCGTTGTATTAGCTGGTTCAATCATCTTAATCCAGTCATTTGTTCCTGGTGCAGATGCGGTATTAACTCAGTTAACTAAACTTAACTCAGTTGCCATGACAATGCGTTACTTATGGGTATTCGCAGCTTATATTGCTTTAAGAACTGCTGTCAACTACAAAAAATTCCCTGCAGAATATCGTGCATTCAAGAGCCAGTTTGTAGCTAAAGTAGCTGGTATCTGGTGTTTCGCTGTTACTGCTGCCTGCGATATTTTAGGTATGTATGATACTGATAAATTTACTATGATCTTAAAGATCGCTACTCCATTAG
Organism: Kandleria sp.; assembly: GCF_017934775.1. Lineage (NCBI taxonomy): Bacteria > Bacillati > Bacillota > Erysipelotrichia > Erysipelotrichales > Coprobacillaceae > Kandleria > Kandleria sp. The sequence goes on from NZ_JAGBIX010000090.1 coordinate 8,013, forward strand.
TATTATTAGCTTTAGGGTTAATCATGCCTGCAATCGCTAAATTAGAACAGAAAAAAGAAGCATAATGCGTTAATATCCTTTTGGGTTTACCAAAAGGATATTATTGTTTATAATTCAATTTGAAGGAGGAATACTTTCATGTATAGAGAAGTATCAGAAAAATTATTACAATTTCTTCAGAAGTCTCCAACCGCATTTCATGCTGTTGATAACATCAGAAACAGACTTCTTGAAAATGACTATGTAGAACTTAACGAAGGTTCTTCATGGCAGCTTGAAAAAGGGAAAAAGTATTTTGTAACAAGAAACAATTCAAGTATCATTGCTTTTAACATCGGTAATCAGCTTGATAACTATTCATACAATATCATTGCAGCTCACAGTGATTCTCCTACATATAAGATCAAGGAAAACTGTGATATTCAGGTAAACAACCAGTATCTTAAATTAAATACTGAAGGATACGGTGGAATGATCGATAACACTTGGTTCGATAGACCTTTAAGTGTTGCTGGTCGTGTACTTGTAAAACAGGGAGATCAGTTTGTAACTCGTTTAATCAATATTGATAGAGATCTACTTATGATCCCTAATGTAGCTATCCATATGAACAGATCAGTCAATGATGGCTATAAATATAATAGACAGGTTGACCTATTGCCATTATTTGGTGGTAAAGATTCAAAACCTGGTGATTTTAAGGCATTGATTGCGAAAGAATTAAACGTTGAAGAAGAAGCTATTCTTGGTAGCGACTTATTCTTATACAACAGACAGCCTGCTTCTATCTGGGGTGCTAATAATGAATTCATTTCTGCTGGTCATCTTGATGATCTACAGTGTTCATTTAGTGCTATGGAAGCTTTACTTGCTGGTGGAAATGATCGTTCTATTAATGTTATGGCTATCTTTGATAATGAAGAAGTTGGTTCATTAACTAAACAGGGTGCTGATTCTACTTTCTTAGCTGATACATTATCAAGATTAAATGCTGCATTAGGATTTAATGATGAAGATCTACATAGAGCTATCGCATCAAGTTTCATGCTTTCTGCTGATAATGCTCATGCTGTTCATCCAAACCATCCTGAACATACAGATGTAAACAATTGTGTCTATATGAATGAAGGGGTTGTCATCAAATCACATGCTGGACAGAAATACTGCAGTGATGGTGTTTCTATTGCTATCTTTAAAGATTTTGCTAAAAAAGCAAATGTACCAGTACAGTTCTTCGCTAACAGAAGTGATAAGAACGGTGGTTCTACATTAGGTAATATCTCTCAGTCTCATATCTCATTAAATTCAGTAGATATCGGTCTTCCACAGCTTGCTATGCATTCTTCATATGAAACTGCTGGTATTAAAGATACATACTACATGATTCAGGTTATGACTGAACTTTATAACTCTCATATTGAAGAAATTGATAGTCACAATATCAAGATTACAAAATAATGGCTACTAAAAGACCTAAAAGACACGAAGTAAGAAGTCATCAGCATCAAGTTAATGTTGCACTAGGTGAACAGGAACAAAATAAATATATGATATCCCTTGTCTCTTCAACTATGGGATATTATATTGTTCTACTTTTTATCAAGGCCTATTTCAGCAAACGTTACTTTGTCAATTTCTATATCGATAGCGCTGTTGCTCTTGTATGTCTAATCTTCAGCATTATACAGCTTCGTTATCAATATAAATTCTATGAGTCTACATCCATTTCTAAAAGACCATTCATGATCACTATTGGCGGTATTATCGCAGCATCAATCATTACGATGTTAAGCCTTAAATCAGCCGATATCGCTGGTCTTGTATTAGTGATCTGTCTCTTTGTTTCAAAAGGGATGGCTAACAAGGAATGGAAAAAGAATTCTTAATACTTATCAATATCATAGCTTTTATCACATTTGGTATTGATAAATATAAAGCCGTACATCACAAATGGCGTATTCGTGAGAATACGCTATTTTTCTTAGCTATCATCGGTGGTGGTTTAGGTGCCCTTCTTGGTATGCATGTTTTCCATCATAAGACAAAGCATAATAGCTTTAAATACGGTATTCCCTTTATTCTTATGATCTGGATTATACTCATAATATTAAAAGAGAATTCACAATTACTGTGAATTCTCTTCTTTTTATACAATAAGACTTGAACGATGATCTAAGTAGTGATTCTTAAGTGGAGATCTGCTTAGATAATAATTTGTAGAACGTGTTGTATCATCCCAAGTTACATCAATGTATTTACCATTGACATAGTTCCATGCATGGTTTCCAGCTCCAGAACTTCCGTATGCTGTACCAGTCATGACACGACAGTTAATACCTGCCATCTCACACATCTTGTAGAACAGCATTGCATATCCCTGACAGACAGCTCCACCATCAATCAAGGCATTGTAGGCTGAATAGCCACCTGATACATATTCTGTATTGTTTACGATATAATCATGAATCTTTTTAATTTTTGTTTCCCCACTACCGGACATAGATGATAGTGCAGAACGAATTTTATTTGTAAGTGCTACTTCATTGCTGTAGGATGTGCGATATGTGAATGTCAGAATGAGCTTATTCGTGCTAATAGCATAGCTACATGCATTATATGAAAGATAATCATAATCTGATACATAATTTGCTTTAGGATCAAATAAGCTTTCTCTCATCTTAGCACCATTGATTGATGTACCAAATCCTGGTGCATGAACTTCAATTCGCATATAGCGATTGGCCATTGCTTTACCAATCTGCTTATAGGCATCCACTGCTGAATTAGCATTAATCTTAATATCACGGCCACTGCTCACAACCTGGTTGGTAAATCTGATCTGTTTTTTTACTGTTGTAGCTTTAGGAATAACAGCTACCGAAGTGACATATTTCTTTTTACCGACCTTACCGATAATCTTGACCTTTCCTACACGTGAAGCAGTAAGATTTCCCTTCTTTGTAACATGTGCAATGCGTGAAGAAGAACTTGAATATGAAAGTTTTTTCTTTTGTTTCTTCTTTAAACCAGTTATCTTGAAGTTGTATCTGCTACCTTGTGAAATGCGAAGAGCTTTTACGTATCTTACTTTACCTTCAAGGAATTTAATTGAAGTTCCAAAGCAAGATAATGCGATAGAAAACGCTGTAATTATCATAATAATTTTCTTTCGCGTCATTTTTCTAGGATTCATAATCACACCTCCTTTTTCACTTAAAGTATAACATTCCCGTCACATATCTCCGAGTGTTTTTGACTATTTTTTGACCAAAAATGCAAAAAAATGGATTTCCTAGAAACAGATGTCCACCATTCATCTCAATCTAGAAAATCCTGCCCCATAATAAATATAGATCCCTCACCTAAAGATCTATATCTGCAGTGATACACATTATTATTATGATTCGTGCAAATCTCACTACAACCGTATTATAGTTCTTTTCTTTTGTCATGTAAATACTTCTAGAACAAAAAGTAAAATAACAGTCATGAAAATTAAAAATGTTTAATTATCGAAGTCTAAAGATAATGTTTTATAGTCTTTTGTAAGTGGCTGTACTTCTTTCAGCCATTGAAGCGCAGCTTCAATTTCCCTTGGATCAGATTCCATAATGCCACCAGTACAAAGCTGAACAACATCATAGATGGACTGCCATAAATCATCCAAAGCTCCTGTCTTTTCATCAGCCATTTCACTATCTAGGTAGACATCAAGTTCTCTACCGCTTTTCATTGCTTCTTCTTTAGTCATAATCTACTCCTTAATCCAATTAAAATGTTGAAGGGCGTGCAATATCCCATCATTGTTAATATCATCTGTAATATAGTCAGCGCGTTTCTTTGCCTGCTCATCGCCATTGCCCATACATATTGAAATATCTGCGTACTTGAACATCTCAAGATCATTTTGAGAATCTCCAAATGCAACATATCCTTCTGATTGAAAATGATCCACAAAATACTGGCATCCTTTTGCTTTTGACACCCCCTTGATGCTGACATCCGCATAACAGCTCATTCCAGGGAGCACATTACATCCTTCAATATCAAGGAATGGTGCATAATCATATCCCATTGGTCCATAAATAATCATAGCCCATACATCTTCATGTCCATCATATTTTTCTACTGGTCCAATGACATTATTAAAATAGGCTTGTGTTGTTTTAACATATTCATCAGGTTCCTTGGTAATCGTTCTCTTTTCTTTCTTTAAAGTGACCGCATAATTAAGCTCATCCGCTCTTTTGATTACCTCAATAACAGTTGAAGGATCGAAAGCTTTCTCTTCAATCACATTTTCATTATGATCAAGGAGAAGTTGTCCATTATTTAATACAAACCCATCCCAATCAATGAGTTCATTGATCTTCGTACGCTTTAATGAATCATAGGCTCTACCTGTTGAAATAATTAACTTATATCCCTTTTCTTTTAAAGTATCCAACGCTAGCTTTGTAGAAGAGGAAACTTCATGATTGACATTATCTCGAAGAGTTCCATCTATGTCAAAACAAAAGATTTTATTCATGCTTACCTGTTATGAAATGACCGTTGTCAAGACGCAATTAAACAAACCATAATATTTCTATTTAGTTTTTCCTTATCAAGGGCATAGAAAGACCTCAATTATATAGAGTCCTGCGACAGTTAACCATCCTGTTATACGTGGATTGGGTACCAAAAGGTTAATGGTTCGTCGACAGCCCTATAATCTCCATGCGTGGATCAGTGCGTTATTGTTCCAATGAGATCGCGACTTCTCACTGAAACGGCACTGCCAGAAGAGGTAAAACTCAGATGGCTGAACCTTTTCTATTCATTTGAGGCCCGCCTATGCCCTCGATATGCTTATTGCATCTATCCTGCGGTATTTCACTTTCCTTTCTTCATATTCTATATTCAATTAAGGATAATAATATATTCATTCCTATCGGGAAGATCAGTACAGATCATCCCGTATTGACCGCCGATTTCCCAATATTCTCATAGCTATAAACAGTATGTTCATTAACTGATATGTCCTGTTTCAATGCCCCATATGAAGCATGCCAGCTCTCGTGCTATCGCAGTAATGACTATGTTTCTGTTCACATTTCGATAGATCATATGATGGTATTTCTTCTGCAGTCTCTCAACCGCCTTGTCTGCATAATCGATGACCTTTACATCCTGTCCCTTCTGCTTTGCCTTCACTTTTTTTCCTTTCTTGCCTATCGTGTCCCTTACCAACACCTGTGCCGCTTCTATGAGCGTTTTTCTTATCATGCTGTTCCCCATCTTGGTGATGCTCAGTCGGTTGTTCTTTTCGCCGCTTGAGTTCTCGGCAGGCGTAAGGCCGCAGTAGGATGAATAGGCAGCTGCATTGGGAAATCTCGAAAAGTCAGAAGTCTCTACATGAATGGTCATGGCACTTGCTGTATCAATGCCCTTGAGGCAGCGCAGCTGCTCCACCTTTTCCTTGTATCTTTCCTTCTGTGCCATTTCCTCAAGTCTTCCCTTGAATCTCTCGATTCTTTCTGAAAGCGAGTCATACTCAGACAGATACTCATCCAGTATTTCCCTGAATTCAGGTTCAAGTTCAAGACCGTTCATCCATTTGAGGTGTGCTGGAATCCATCTTGAATTGCCGGGATAGCGCAGTCCAAGTCTCAAAAGAAATGCATTGATCTGCTGCTTGATCCTTTTCAGCTGTGTCTTAAAACAGCCCATCATTCGGATGTACTCCTTGGTCTTGACATCTTCGTGGTCCGGAACATAGACCGACTTGTAGGAATTGTTTGCCAGGTTTGTCGCAATGTTTCTGGCATCTCTTCTGTCGTTCTTTAGCACTTTGTTCTTGGCTGGTTTCTGCATAGTTGAAGGAGCCAGAATGACGCATTCTATTCCTCTGGCTGCAAGCTCCCAGTATAAGGAATATCCAAGACATCCTGCCTCATAGCCAGTCTTGACCTGAGCTTCAGGATTGCCAGACAGATCCCTTGCATTTTCAATAAACTTGGCAATCAGATCAGAATCGGCTGTGATTTTTGTTTCGGCTAGAATCTCACCTGTTGCATCGCTAACCGCGCATAAACTATACGTATTCTTATGGACATCCATACCAACATAAATTATACTATTCATAGTGACCTCCTATTGTCGTTATGGTAACAACTCATTATATATTTTTCATTCTTATTATGAGTTTAAATCCACGTTTTGACAACTAGGAGGTCATTTCATATTATCTCCTTATTTCGTTCATTATAGCATCATGACAAAAAGAAAAAAAGACGGATTCAAAGTCCGTCTTCTGTTTCTTTGTATAAGAAACAATTTATAAACAAAATGCAAAATAGCCACCTATAGTAAATAGCGTTTACATAAGGTTTAACGCCATGGTTAATATACCACAAATGTTTCTCATTAACAATGAATATCTTAATTGATATAGGCCGCAAGTTTTTGTGCTTCTATTCTCTTTTTCCAATTCCTACTGCTGCCCCTACAAAAAGTACAAACACCAATAAAATAATAAGCTTATTTCTTTTCGATCCAAACCAATCTTTCTTTACTTATAAAAAAACTCTAGCATACGCTAGAGTAATAATTAGACTGGCAGGGGCTGCAGGAATCGAACCCGCATCAACGGTTTTGGAGACCGATGCTCTACCATTGAACCAAGCCCCTATCTCAAGTACTTGTTTATAATAGCATAAACGTAAATTGAATGCAACACTATTTTGACGTATATTCTACTCAATGTTAAAATACATATAAAGAGGTGAAACTATGTTATTTGGCAAGAAAGATATCATTAAAAGCAAGGAGATTAATGAGGCATACAAAGAATTTGAAGAGGATACAAGCATCATTTTATTATGTGTTGATGAACAGGTTACATTTGATGAATGTCATCCTGTAGGTGCACAATGTTTTCCACTACGCATCATTGAAGATGAAGCAAAGAAAATGCTTGATAAAGATTTAAAGTATTATGTCTATGCACTAAGAAAAGGTACATCATATACTGCTGCTAAGAAGCTTGTAAAATTAGGATATGATGCTTATGATTTAGGATCTTCTATTCCTTTTAGAGGACCTGAAGAAGGATTTCACAAGAAAAATAGAAGAAAAAGAAAAAAATAGTAAATTTTCATATAATGAAAATTTACTTAACGATTTCCTTTTGATATAATATAAATATTGAAAAGGAGGTCGTTGTATGTCAAAAGCAGTTACTTATAGAATTATTCACCCCGATGGTCTATATGCAGGTTTGGTTGAGAAATTAATCAAATTTGCTGGTGACTTCAACAGCGATATCTCCATCTCATATGGAGGGAGAACTGTAAATCTTAAATCTTTTATGGGGGTTGTATCATTGGGAGTCCCAAATAAAGCTGATATCACAATCACAGCTGATGGATATGATGAAAACAAGGCAATTCGTGAATTTGAAAAACAGCTTAGAGCGTTAAAAGTGATACAATAAATAAAGGGGCTGACCCAGTAAAGTGATTTATGGATAATCACTGAGCTGGACCAGCTCTTTTTTTCTTTCTTTGACTCCCTACAGCCAGATAAAATCTGTTTACGGGCATTTAGACATAAAAAAACACCCATTTTTGGGCGCAA
>NZ_JAGBIX010000091.1:0-21389 GCF_017934775.1 Kandleria sp.
ATGTCACGAGTCCTGCTCCCTTCCATGTTCTGCATGCTGATTTAAGACGCTCCTTCATGAAGGGCTATCGTAGCCCTTCACCCATTTTTCGCCTATATAAAGGCATATATGAGGATGCTCAAAAATTTTTTTCCAAAAAAAAGGAAGAGACTTATGCCTCTTCCTTCTCAGGCTGTTGACAAAATAGACATTTTGTCGACGGCCTGAAGAATGGCCTAGGCCATTCTCTTTTTATTAGAATACTACTTTTGCAATAATACGTGCCTTGATGACACCTTCCTGTTTTTCAATAGCTTTAGTGATATCTTCACTTAAATCATTAGTATCAATGATTGTGTAAGCATAGTCTCCTTTTGCCTTGTTGACCATGTTTTCGATGTTCATATCTTTTTTAGCAATAGTACCAGCGAACTTCGCTAACATGTTAGGAATGTTCTTATGAATAATACATAATCTATATGTAGTAGTACGTGGTTCTACAACTGATGGGAAGTTAACTGAATGTTTGATATTACCGTTTTCTAAGAATTCTCTGATTTCATCAACGGCCATAGTTGCACAGTTTTCTTCTGATTCTGGAGTAGATGCACCTAAATGTGGCATTACCACAACATTTTCAGTGTTAGCTAGTTTTTCACTACCGAAGTCAGTAATATAACGTGCTACTTTATTTTTTCTTAAAGCATCGATCATGTCTTCTTCATTGACAAGATCACCACGTGCAAAGTTTAAGATATGCACGCCTGATTTCATCAAATTGATAGCTTTTTCATCAATCATACCCTGTGTTTCTGGAGTTGATGGAACATGAATTGTAATATAGTCACATTCTTTGAAGATTTCTTCTACAGTGCTCGCTTTACGAACCCATTTTGACATTCCCCAAGCTGCATTTACTGAAATATATGGATCATATCCATGAACTTCCATACCAAGCTTAACAGCAGCGTTAGCTACTGCTACACCGATGGCACCAAGTCCGATTACCCCTAATTTCTTTCCATCGATTTCAGGTCCGACAAATGCCTTCTTTCCTGCTTCTACCTGTTTAGCATAGTCGTCACCTTTTAATGTTTTAGCCCATTCGATTCCTTCTAATACACGTCTAGAAGAAAGGAATAAGGCACAAAGTACCAATTCTTTAACCGCATTGGCATTTGCTCCTGGTGTATTGAATACGACAATCCCCTTTTTAGCGCATTCTTCTACTGGAATATTATTTGTACCTGCCCCCGCACGTGCAATTGCTTTTAAATTTTCTGGGAAATCATAGTCATGAAGTTTTGCAGATCTGACAAGGATCGCATCTTCGTTTTCAACATTTTCCCCTACTTCATATCTTTCGTCAAATAACTGCAATCCCTTTTCAGAGATCTTATTGACTGTCTTAACCTTAATAGCCATATTTTTCCCCCGCATTAACGATTTTCTTCTTCAAATTTCTTCATGAACTGAAGTAGATATTCCACTCCTTCATAAGGCATTGCATTATAAATAGAAGCTCTAATGCCACCTACAGCACGATGTCCTTTTAAGTTTGTCATGCCTGCTTCAATTGATTCTTTTACAAATTTAGCATCTAGATCTTTATTTGGTGTCTTGAATGCCACATTCATACGTGAACGTGAGCCTTTTTCTGTTTCGTAGATATAGAAATCACTTTGATCAAGATAATCCTGTAATAAAGCAGCTTTCTTGATATTACGTTTTTCCATTTCTTCGAGTCCACCCTGTTTTTCAACCCATTTAAGCACAAGGCCTAAAACATAAATAGCGTATGCTGGTGGCGTATTGTACATAGAATCTTTATCTGCCATTGTGTCATATTCAGCTAATACCTGAATGTTTTCTTTATGTGGCTTAATTAAATCTTCTCTAATGATCACAACACCTAAACCGGCGATTCCCATGTTTTTCTGTGCGCCTGCATAGATTACGCCATAGCGTGATACATCTACTGGTCTAGATAAGATATCTGAAGACATATCTGCTACAAGTGGTGCTCCTTTTGTATCAGGTACATAATCCCACTCTGTTCCATAGATTGTGTTGTTCTGGCAGATATGAACATAGTCGATATCATCTCTGATATCTAATTCATCCTGTGTTGGAATATGTGTATAGTTGTTATCTTTGCCATCGTAGGCAATATGAACATCTCCAAATTTAGCTGCTTCCTGTGCTGCCTTCTTAGAGAAATTTCCAGTTACGACATAGTCAGCTCTTCCCTTGTCCATTAAGTTAAGGGCCACAGCACCAAACTGCTGTGTTGCTCCACCATGTAAGAATAAGATCTTATAGTTATCTGGAATATTCATTAATCTTTTTAAAGTTGCTTTTGTATCATCAAAAATTTTCTGGTATGTGGAGGATCTATGACTCATCTCCATTACGCTCATACCAGAGCCTTCATAATTTAGCATCTGATCACGTGCTGTCTCCAATACTTCTAATGGAAGCTGTGAAGGCCCCGCACTAAAATTGTAAACTCTTTTGTTAGTCATTCTTTCTCCTCCTCAAAACTAATTTAATGAGATTATATGTCTTTTCCATAAATTTGTAAACAGTGATTATTAAAAAAGACAAATAATTTATATATTTTTATTTTTTGTATACAATTAATTAGACAAGTGACAATAATTTGTCTGAAGATTGAAATTCTTTCTTGCATAGTTTGCTAAGTTACTATATAGTAATGTCATAAATTAAAAGTGCAGAGTAGATGACGAGGCGTTAAGTGCCTAGTGAACGGGGAGTTGTCACTAGGACGAAAAGTATTATCTTGCGGTTTCATCATCGCATCCCGCTGCTACAGACTAGGTACTAGACACCTTCAATGTAGTAAAAGGACATACTGCAGAGGAGGTGTTTTTGATGTCTAAATTGAAAGACATAAAAGTTTTAAGTGCTGCTGCCATGTTAGCAGCAATCGCAATTGTGCTCGGATTCTTTAAGATCCCTTTAAATCAAGTGATTGAAATCAGATTCGGGTCACTCCCACTATCAGTAACTGGATTCTTATTTGGTCCTGTTATTGGTGCTATCGTTGGTGCTGTCGCTGATGTAGGAGGATACTTAATTCGTCCTACTGGTCCATTCTTTGTGGGCTTCACAATCAGCAGTATTGTGGCTGGTACGATTTTTGGTGTTATGCTTCACAATAAAGAAGTGACAATCTGGAGAATTGTATTAACAGAAGTCTTACAGATGCTTATTGTTAATTTATTCCTTAATACCTTATGGTTATCCATGCTTTATGGTAAAGCGTTCATTCCGCTAGTTGGTGCACGTATTGTCAAGGAACTTATCATGTTGCCTATCAACTGTGCATTAATCACGTTTATCTTAAAGTCAGTAAACCACATTCCACAATTAAAAAAGAGTGTCACACTCAACTAAAAAGACCTTCGGGTCTTTTTTCATGCTTTAAGCATATTTTTCTTATAAACTTGACAAAGGTGCTATAATACATGTGATTTGAAAGGAGAAATTTCTAATGAGCAAAGTTGATATTATTTCTGGCTTCCTTGGAGCTGGTAAAACAACATTAATAAAAAAACTATTAAAAGAATCATCTTTAAAAGATGAAAAAGTTGTCTTAATTGAAAACGAATTTGGAGAAATCGGCATCGATGGTGGCTTCATGAGAGAAGCTGGCGTTGAAGTCAATGAATTATCTCAGGGCTGCATCTGTTGTAGTCTTGTAGGTGACTTTGAAAAATCACTTTCTGAAGTGATTGAATCATATCATCCTGATCGTATTATCATTGAACCTTCTGGTGTTGGTAAGCTTTCAGATATCATTGCAGCAGTTAAGAATGTAAAGAGTCAGGAACTTGAACTTGATCGTTTCTTAGCTGTAGTAGATGCTAAAAAATGTAAGATGTATCATAAGAACTTCGGTGAATTCTTCAACAACCAGATTGCCTCTGCTTCTTGTGTTGTTCTTTCAAGAACACAGGATGTTACTGAAGAAAAAATTGAAGAATGTCTTGATATCGTAAGAGAACTTAATGATCATGCTCCAGTTGTTACAACTAGCTGGGATGACATTACTGGTGATCAGATTCTTGAAGCTACTAATAATAAAGAAGCTTTAGAAAAAGCTTTAGTAGCTGCTGAATTGGAACATCAGCATGAACATGAACATCATCACCATCATCATGAACATGATCATGACCATGAATGTGAATGTGGACATCATCACCATGATCATGAAGAATGTGAAAGTGGACATCACCATGAACATGAACATCATCACCATCATCATGACCATGATCATTCACATGCAGCTATTCATGATGAAGAAAGTAAAGCTTACTTTGATGAAGATGATTTACATGATGCTGATGAAGTCTTCAACTCAATTGGTATTGAAACAGCACACGCTTTCTCTCATGATGAATTAGATGAAAAGCTTAAGGTTCTTGCTAGTGATCATTCTTTAGGTCATATTCTTCGTTCTAAGGGTATTGTAAAAGGAAAAGATGGAAAATGGTTTGAGTTTGATTTTGTAGCAGGTGATTATGAAATCAGAGAAACTACACCTGATGTAGGTGGAAGACTATGTGTAATTGGACAGGATATTGATGCCCATAAAATTTATGCATTAATGAAAGGATAAAACATGGATAATTTACAGGTAAGAATGTACTTGTTTACTGGGTTCCTTGAATCTGGTAAATCAACTTTTATCAATGATACAATCGTCAATACAAACTTTACTGATGGTGAACGTTCTGTTCTTATTGTCACTGAAGAAGGTGAAGTTGAATATAAGAAAGAAGAACTTGAAGCGAAAGGAACACATATGATTGTGGTAGAAGATCCTGAAGAATTTACTTTGGACTTCTGGAATAAGATCAAGGAGGATTATGATCCTACTCAGATTCTTATTGAATTTAATGGTATGTGGGATGTTGATAAGTTTATCGAGAAAGAACGTCCTGATGGATGGCAGATTGTTCAGATCTTAACGACAATCAATGCTTCTACATTCCAGCTTTTCGTACAGAATATGCGTGCATTGCTCTTCCAGCATTGTTCACGTTCTGATCTTGTGATCTTTAATAGATTACCTAAGGGTGCTAAGAAGCGTCCTTATAGAAATAATATTAAGGCGATGAATCCACAGTGTCAGATCATCTATGAACTTGAAGATGGTACAGTTGACAACAATGTCGAAGAAGAATTGCCTTATAATTATGAAGATCATGATCTTAACATTGAAGATCATGACTTCGGAATCTTCTGTTATGATTTAATGGAACATCCTGAAAGATATGATAATAAACATATTCGCATTAAAGGTAAGTTCATTGGAAAAGACCGTGTTCAAGAAAACGGATTTGTACTTGGACGATATGCCATGGTATGCTGCGAGCAAGATACTTCATTAATTGGGCTCATCTGTATTTCTAAAGAATACCGTGATAAGCTTATTCCTAATGAATGGATTATCGTAGAAGGTGATACTCATACACAGTATGATCCTGAATATGGACAGAATATTTGTGTGCTGGATGTTACAAAGCTTGAAGGTACAAAACCTCTTTCTTACGAGTATGTCACTTTTGATTAATACAAAGCCATTGGCTTTGTATTTTTCTTTGTCTTTAACGTACTTTTTATGTATAATGGTTATGCAATTTGATGAGGTGTAAATATGAAAGATTTTTGGTATGAATTAAAACATGTATGTAAACAGACAGGTGCGAGATATGGGATTCTTCATACTCCTCATGGAGATGTGGAAACACCTATGTTTATGCCTGTAGGGACATTAGCTACAGTTAAGGGAATCTCTCCTGAACAGCTTAAGGAAATGGGTTCTCAGGTTATTCTTTCTAATACATATCATTTATGGCTTAGACCAGGAAATGATGTTGTTAAAAAAGCTGGTGGTCTTCATAAGTTTATGAACTATGATGGACCAATGTTGACGGATAGTGGTGGATTCCAGGTCTTCTCTCTTGGTAAGACAAGAAAGATTGAAGAAGAAGGCGTTACATTTAAATCCATCATCGATGGTTCACAGCTTTTCCTTTCTCCTGAAAAGGCAATTCAGATTCAGGAAGATCTTGGAGCCGATATGATCATGAGCTTTGATGAATGTGCTCCTTATCCTGCAAGCAGAGAGTATATGGAAAAATCTGTTGCTCGTACTATTCGCTGGGCAAAGCGTGGGAAAGACGCACATACAAGAGAAGCTCAGGCTTTATTTGGTATTGTTCAAGGTGGAGAGTATCCTGATATTAGAGAAAAGTGTGCTAAAGCACTTGTGGAAATGGATTTCCCTGGCTACTCTATCGGGGGAACCTCTGTCGGTGAGCCTAAGGATGTCATGTATAAGATGATTGATGATACGATTCCTTTTCTTCCTGAAGATAAACCACGTTATCTAATGGGAGTAGGCAATCCTATCGATCTTATTGAAGCAGCTATTCGTGGTATTGATATGTATGACTGCGTTCTTCCTACACGTGTAGCAAGACATGGTGCATTGATGACTCATTATGGTCGTATGAACATCAATAATCAGAAATTTAAATATGATTTCACTCCTATTGATGATATGTGCCATTGTTATACTTGTCGTAACTATACACGTGCCTATTTAAGACATCTTCATAAGAGTGATGAAATCTTTGGAAAGAGTCTTCTCTCTATTCATAATGTTGCTTTCTTATTAGATTTAGCTAAGGATATCAGAGAAGCAATTAAAGAAGATAGACTTGGTGATTTCAAGGAAGAATTCCTTGATCGCTATGGTAGAGATGTATACGAAAGGGCTTTTTAATATGGAAACATTAGATATTAATTTATTTGACTATGAACTCCCAGAAGAGTTAATTGCACAGACACCGTTACAAAAAAGAGATACTTCTCACTTAATGGTGCTTAATAAAGAAACTGGTGATATTACACATAAGCATTTCTATGATATTATCGATTATCTTAAACCTGGAGATGTTCTTGTAAGAAATAATACTAAAGTTATTCCTGCAAGATTATTTGGAACTAAGGAAGAAACAAATGCCCATGTGGAAGTATTGCTTTTAAAGAATACTCATGATGATGTATGGGAATGTCTTTGTGGTAATGCTAAAAAGATTAAAGTTGATACAGTTATTTCTTTTGGAGATGGCAGACTTAAAGCTAAATGTCTAGAAGTAAGAGATGAAGGTATTCGTATCTTAGAGATGATTTATGATGGTATCTTCTATGAAATTTTAGATCAGCTTGGTATTATGCCTCTTCCTCCTTATATTAAGGAAAAATTAAATGATCCAGATCGTTATCAGACTGTCTATGCGAAAGTAGAAGGTAGCGCAGCTGCTCCTACTGCTGGTCTACATTTTACTCCTGAACTTTTAGAAAAAGTTAGAGAGAAAGGTGTAGAAATACTTGATGTGACTTTACATGTTGGATTAGGTACATTTAGACCTGTTAAAGTAGAGAACGTATTGGAACATCACATGCATAGTGAATATTATGAGATTAGTGAAGATGTTGCTAATGAACTTAATAAAGCTAAAAAAGAAGGTCGTCGTATTATTGCAGTAGGTACAACTTCATGTCGTACTCTTGAATCTAATATCAAGAAATATGGTCAGTTCACTGCTGCTCATGAAAATACTTCAATCTTTATTTATCCAGGATATAAGTTTGAAGCTATTGACTGCCTGATCACAAACTTCCATCTTCCTAAATCTACTCTTGTGATGCTTGTATCTGCACTTGCTTCAAGAGAAAAGATTCTTCATGCCTACAAGGTAGCCGTAGAAAAGAAATATAGATTCTTCTCTTTCGGTGATTCGATGTTTATTACTAATGAAACAGAACTATGATTTAATGATGCAAGAAGAGCTTAAGACGCTAGTTGGGCGTCCTAAGCTTCTTCTTCATGTTTGTTGCGGGCCATGTTCAAGCAATGTCATTAAAGAATTAAGTGAATTTTTTGATATCACTATCTTTTATTCTAACTCTAATATTTATCCTGAAAGTGAGTATGTCAGAAGACGTGATGAACTGCTGACATTTATTCCTCAGTTTAATGAGAAAGAAAATCAGTCTATCACTGTCGTTGAAGATGATTATGATCTAAAGAGCTATACACAAAAGCTTGCTCCTCTTAAGGATACTGGTGAAAAAGGTGAACGATGTCATCTTTGTTATGAGATGAGAATGAAGAAAGCATTCGCTTATGCAAAAGAGAATGGCTTTGATTATTGGACAACGGTTCTTTCCGTTTCTCCTCATAAGATCAGCAGATGGATCAATGAGATTGGCGAGTCACTTATGTGTGATCACCCTAAGTTTCTGCATTCAGATTTTAAAAAACGCAACGGCTATCTGAAATCAGTACAAACAGCTGATGCGTATCATATGTATAGACAAAGCTACTGTGGCTGTGTTTACAGCTATCAGGAAAGTCTAGAACGTCAAAAAGATAATCAGGAATGATTATCTTTTTTCATGAGATATTCATCTATCCAGTAACATGTTTCTTTAAGACAACTGCGAAAATCATGTGTACCATTATTAATAAGATGAATAGTACTATGTTTTAAGTGTTTATAATAGAGCCATGTTTTCTTATAGGAAACAATCTCATCTTTTTTTCCTTGAAGGATAAGCACTTCTTTTTCACAAGGCTTTAACGATACGTCTCTTGTTTCTTCAAGATAGTGTTTACTGATGGCTCTTCCTTCTAAATAAAGACGTCTTGGCAGACGTTTTTTATTAAAACGTCGATTATAGAATAACCCTTCTTTTATTGTATCAGCGACATCACATGATGGACCTAATAGAATGATGCTTTCACAAGGCACTTCATCCGCAATCATGGCTGCAATATTCCCCCCTATTCCATGTCCTAAAAGAATGATGCGACTAGTAAATTCCAACTCAGAAACATATGAGACCATGGCCTTGGCATCTTCTATTTGTTTTTTTAATGTATACTTTTCAATTCTGCCATCGCTTCTTCCGTGTCCACTAAAATCAAAGCGTACGACTGCGTAGGCATATTGGATAAATAATTGTGCAAGTGTATCTGAAGGATATACACGCGAAGATGACATGATATCATGAAAAAAGATAACGACTGGTGCCTTTTGATCGATTGATAGCTGTGGCATATCAATAGTTCCTCTAAGCGTGGTTCTTCCTCTTTTCGTTTCAATAAACTGTCTCATAGTATTCCCCCCAATAGAATCTATTATACACAAATTTCATAATGATTACATTTCATAATAAAAAAGGGTAAATGTACCTCTTTTATTTACATATATTTTCATATATAATCTACAATGGAGTGTAAAAAGTATGGATAAAATCTATAATATTTATCAGATCAATAGTTTCCTATTTGATGCGAAAGTAATTCACCTCAGTGTTGTAGAAAATAATAAAGCAAGAAGCTGTCCTATCGAAATGCATATGTATTATGATCATAAGCTCATGTTTGCGATTGGTACTGATAATCCACTTTATCAGTCAATGAAAACAAATCCCCATATATGTCTGACTGCCTATCGCAATGATCGTAAATGGTTTCGCTATACTGGAAAAGCTGTATTTGAAGATGATCCACGCTATTCTCAGATGATGATAAGACGTTGCCCTACTCTTACTAGATATTATAATAATACTACCGGATATCAGCTGATGATGTTTCATCTTGAAGACTCTTCATCATATATCATTGATGAATTCAATAACACATTTCGTACAACCATTTAAAAAAGAACGCTTATTTTGCGTTCTTTTTTAAGTTATCTAAGAATATTCTCATCTTTTCCATCGCAATCTTTAATTCTTCAAGTGAATAAGCATAAGAGATTCTTACAAACCCTTCTCCACTTTCACCAAAAGCATTTCCTGGTACACAGGCTACCTTTTGGTCTTCTAGCAATTTATTACAGAATTCTTCAGATGTTAATCCTGTAGATTGAATGCTTGGGAAGACATAGAATGCACCTTGTGGCTTAAATGTTGTTAAGCCCATATCATTTAATTCTTTAACAAGATAATTTCGACGAGATAAGTAAGCTTCTCGCATTTCTTCTACTTCATCACGGCATGAACGAAGTCCATCGATTGCGCCATACTGTGGTGCCGTTGGAGCTGACATGATAACATACTGATGGATTTTAACCATAGCTTTAGTCAAGATGGGATTAGCTAACACGTAACCAAGTCTCCATCCAGTCATAGCGAATGCTTTTGAAAAACCGCTGATAGTAATGACCTGATCTTTGATTTCATCAAAAGAGGCTAAGGAACAGAATTCCTGTTCATAGCTCAATTCACCATAGATTTCATCCGAGATAACAATAATCCCTGATTCTTTGATGATTGGTACAATTTTAGCATAATCTTCTCTGCTCATGAATCCACCTGTTGGATTGGATGGATAGTTAATAAGCAATAGCTTTGTTTTATCAGAAATAGCTTCTTTAAGTTTTTCTGGAGTAAGCTTAAATTCATCTTTTTCTTCTAGATGAACACGCACTGGTGTTCCTCCTGATAAGATAATTGATGGTTCATATGCTACATAACCAGGATCCATGATAATCATTTCTTCTCCTGGATTTAGTAGTGCTCTTACTGCGATATCGATACCTTCTGATCCACCAACTGTGACAATGCATTCTTTTTCTGGATCATATTTTACATGAAAACGTTCGTCGTAATAGCGACAAATTTCCTGACGTAATTCCAATAATCCCTTATTGGCTGTATAGAATGTACGTCCTTTTTCAATTGAATAGATGGCAGATTCTCTAATTGTCCATGGTGTAGTGAAATCTGGTTCCCCTACCCCTAAAGAAATGACACCTTCAATCTGATTGGCAAGATCAAAGAATTTTCTGATACCGCTAGGTTTGATTGCCTTTGCTTTATCACTAATTAATGATTCATAATCCATACTATGGTGTCACCACCAATCTGTCATTCTTGCCATCTTCATCTTCAATCATAATAAGACCACTATTCTTATAATTCTTCAATACAAATGTAGTAACAGTTTCTGTTACACCTGAAATTGGTGCGAGTTTACTTGCTACAAAGTGAGCAACTTGCTGCATTGTATGTCCTTTGATAATTAAAGCGAAATCATATCTTCCGGCAAGAAGATACATTGTTTCAACTTCTGGATATTTATAGATTCTTGAGGCAATGCGATCATACCCATATTCTCTTTCTGGTTCAGCCTTGATTTCAATCAATGCTGTTACAACATCAGTGTTTGTTTTATCCCAATTGACGACAGTATGATAACCACAGATGACTTTTTCTTTTTCTAATCGTGTTAATTCGTCAATGACATCTTCTTTTGACTCATCCAATGTTGCTGCTAAATCAGTAAGTTTGATACGTGCATTTTTTTGCATAACCGCAAGCAATAGCTTATCGTCCATAATATATTCTCTCCTTTTTATTTTTATCATTATAATTCAATATTTTAAGTGTGTAAAGAAATCACTTAATGATGAATAAGAATAATTATTCAAAATTTGGAAAAATCCCTATTTATAACGCTTGCATATGGTAAAATATAAAAAAGAAAGAGGTATCAGAAAATGAAGATGATTTATGTTGCTAGTTATGGAAAAGGCGAAGATAAGGGCATTTATTCGTTATCTTTTGATCCTTATACAATGAAATTAAAAAAAGAAGAACATATCCCAACAAAGGATTTTCCTTCGTATATGATCACTCGAGATGATCATCTCTATGTTGCCTATAAAAATGCAGACAATACCAATGATGGTGGTGGATTAGGAAGTTTTTTAATTGAAGATAATAAACTTATCAAAGAAAGTAATTATTCTTCAAGTGGAAGAAGCTATACCCACTTATGTTTAAGTGATGATCAGGAATATATTTTTGCAGCTAATTATCATATTGGTGCAACAGCTTCCTATAAAGTCAATGATCACAAGATTGATCATAAGATCGTTGCTGTAAGACATAAGGGATTTGGTCCTGACTTATTAAAAAGACAGACATCTCCCCATGTTCACAATGTTGGATTTACTCCTGATAAGCGTTTTGTTTACAGTGTAGATCTTGGCTCTGATCGTATTGTTATGTATGATTATAAAGATGGTCAATTAGAAGAAAATAAAGATTATTCTATCAGTGTCATTCCTGGAAGTGGGCCTCGTCATATGATTTTTTCTCAGGATGGACGTTTTGCTTATCTGGTAAATGAGATTGCTAACTCAGTGATGGTCTTTAAGGTAGCGGATAATCATTTTAGTCTTATTCAGAATGTAAGCTGTATACCACATCATTTTACGGGCTTTTCAGCAGCTGCAGCTATTCGTATGACTTCTACAGGAAAACATCTGTTTATTTCTAATAGAGGACATGATTCTATTGCTCTTTATCGTATTAATCAGGAAACAGGAAAGATTTCTTTATTGTATATGGTACACACTGATAAAGATCCTCGTGATTTCAATATCATTGATGATGCCTACTTGATTGTTGCTTGTCAGAATGGAAATCTCTTACAGGTAATGAGCTTTGATGAAGAAAATGAGAAACTTCTTCTTACTCCACAAGCTATTTCTTTACCACAACCGGTCTGTGTTGCACTATAAAAGGTACCCATCGGTACCTTTTTTATTTCTTTATATGAATTGTAACTAAAACTTCATCGTTGCTTTCACTTTGATCAAGATAAGCATCTACACCAAAATCTTTCATTGTCTTAATGGCCTTGTTGATTGATTTTACAGGTAGTGTATTTAAGGCAATCTGAATATTTTGAGAAAGGTTTTTGCTGCTGCCTTTAATATTCACATTTTTCTTTTTCTTTGGTTCAAGTTTCTTCTTGATCTGCTTTTCTGTTTCTTCAACTGTCAGTTCACCCTTGATGATACGCTTTAACATCTGATTTCTTTCAGTTGTTGTCTTAAGCTTCAGCAAAGCACGTGCGTGTCTTTCAGTGATTTCTTTCTTCTTAACAGACTCTTGTACAGTAATAGGGAGCTGCAATAGTCTTAGTTTATTCGCAATGGTAGACTGCTTCTTCCCCATCTTGTCAGCTAATTCTTTTTGAGTAAGATTCTGTGAATCAAGAATCTGCTGATAAGCGAGCGCTTCTTCAATAGCCGATAAGTTTTCTCTTTGAATATTTTCTACCAGAGCCGCATTGGCTGTTTCATCATCATCTAATTCCTGAATAAGCACAGGGACTTCCTTGATATTAGCAAGCTTGCAGGCACGATAACGTCTTTCCCCTACGACAATCTGGTATTTTTTATTGAGGACTGAACCGCCATGTGGACGAACAACAATAGGCTGCAATAGCCCATTTTCTTTGATGGATTCAGAGAGTTCCTGAATCTTCTCATCTTCAAAATGTGTTCTTGGCTGTTCTTTATTAGGTTCGATCTTTGAAATATCGATAAATTTGTAGACATTCTTTTTCATAAAAATCCCTCTTTCTTAAAGCGGCTTCTTCTTAATGGCGCCGAAAGCTCTCGGGTATTTCTTTGGTGTTTCTTTTACTTTTTTGATTACAAGATTATGACGGTGATCATCTTCACCACTTAATGTGAAATGATGATCCTTCACAAACTCACCACCAAGTGTCGCAATGCCCTTTTTCGCTTCCTGATACTCTTCTTCTCCCTGTTTACCTTTAAGAACAAGGAAGTATCCACCCTTCTTGACAAGTGGGAGACATAGTTCATCAAGAATATTTAATCTTGCGACTGCTCTTGCAGTGGCAAGATCAAATGCTTCACGATGATCTTTCGCAAATTCTTCTGCACGTGCATGAACAGCTTTTACATCTTTTAACTGCAGTTCTTCAATAAGATGATTCAAGAAAGAAATTCTTTTTCCTAAACTATCTACGATAGTCACCTTGAGTTCTGGATGGATGATCTTTAATGGAATAGAAGGGAATCCAGCCCCTGCTCCTACATCGACAAGTGACTGGTTCTCAAAAGAGAAATCAAAAGATATGGTGATTGAATCATAGAAATGTTTTAACGCAACACCTTCTTCATCAGTAATTGCGGTTAGATTCATCTTCTGATTCCATTCTACCAATAGTTCATAGTATCTCTGAAATTGTTTTTTCTGAGTATCATTCAAATGAATATCATGCTCTTTTAAAATCTCTTCTAGTATTTTCATATTATTCTCCGTATTCTGATTTCAGGTAAATAAGCAATACTGAGATATCAGCTGGATTAATACCTGAAATACGTGAAGCCTGTCCTACTGTCAATGGACGTACTTCTTCTAATTTTTGCTTTGCTTCTAAGGCAAGATTAACAACTTTGTCATAATCTATGTCAGAAGGAATCTTCTTTTCTTCCATAGCTTTGACTTTTTCTACCTGTCTTAATGCTTTATCAATATATCCTTTATACTTGATATTGATTGTAACACGCTGTCTTTCTTCTTTAGTTAAATCAGTTTCTCCAAGATAATCCTTGATTTTCTCATAAGTCAATTCTGGTCTTTGAAGAAGTTCTTTAGCACTGATTCCTTCTTTTAGACGTGTTGATCCTAATTCTTCAATACGATCATTGATGTCACTCTTTGGAGTAAAACGAATTGTCTTTAATCTTTCTATTTCATTTGCAATACGTTCCATCTTTCTTTCATATTGATCATAGACATCTTTCTTTACAAGACCTGCTTCATAGCCATATTTTCTTAATCTTTCATCAGCGTTATCATGTCTTAAAAGAAGACGGTATTCTGCTCTACTTGTTAACATTCTATAAGGTTCTTTTGTACCTTTAGTTACAAGATCATCAATAAGTACACCAATATATGATTCATCTCTTCTAAGAATCATAGGTTCTTTTCCATCAACTTTTTTAGCCGCATTGATACCAGCTACAATACCCTGGCCGGCAGCTTCTTCATAACCGCTTGTTCCATTGATCTGACCAGCAGTAAATAAGTTCTTGATAACTTTTGTTTCTAATGAAGGCCAAAGCTGTAATGGATCGATAGCATCATATTCAATAGCGTAAGCATATTTTAAAATGACACAGTCTTCTAATCCTGGTAATGTTCTTACCATCTTTTCCTGAATATCATGAGGCATTGAAGTAGAGAATCCCTGTACATAAATAGAATTCATTTCTCTTGATTCAGGTTCTAGGAAAATCTGATGTCTTTTTTTATCAGCGAACTTTACAACCTTATCTTCAATGGATGGACAATAACGTGGTCCAATTCCTTTAACGATTCCTGAATACATTGAGCTCTTATCTAAGTTATCTCGGATGAGCTTATGTGTTTCTTCGTTTGTATAAGTCAACCAGCATGTATCCTGCTTTTCAACAGGCATGAATGTATCTGTTTCATATGAGAATGCCAATTCATCATCAGTTCCTGGCTGTACTTCTGTTTTTGAATAATCAATACTGTCAGCTGCAACTCTAGGTGGAGTTCCTGTCTTTAATCTCTGGATTCTAAAACCATAGTCTTTTAACTTGCTTGAAAGGAACTTAGAATAGCGTTCATTGTCTGGTCCACTTGGTGTCTTTGTATCCCCAACAAGTATTTCTGCCTTAAGATATGTACCTGTTGTTAACACGACAGTATGAGATTCATAGCGTGTTCCATCTTCTAAGATGACACCTTTACATTCCTGATCTTCTATAATAAGATCTTCAACCATTGATTCTACAATATCAAGGTTTTCCTGTTCCTTAAGAACCTTCTGCATATATCTAGGATATGCTTTCTTATCTTCCTGCGAACGTAATGCCCATACACCTGGACCTTTGGCAGTATTAAGCATTTTCATCTGTGTATAATTGCGATCTGCACTTTTTCCCATCTGTCCGCCAAGTGCATCCACTTCTCTTACAATAATCCCTTTGGCAGGTCCACCAATGGCAGTATTACATGGCATCTGTCCTGCATTTTCAAAGTGACTTGTTACTAATAACGTTTTCTTACCAATTCTTGCACCAGCAAGGCATGCTTCAATCCCGGCATGTCCCGCCCCTACAACGATAATATCATACATAAAAACGACCTTCTTTCACATATTGAACTATATCATAACATTATGTCTATTTCAATCAATGTAAGTGGCAATTCAATGAAATAGAGGCATGATTTTCATGCCTCTATCACTTCTTTATTTCTTGATTGACTTCCTTGGTAAT
The DNA here is from genome assembly GCF_017934775.1 of Kandleria sp. NCBI lineage: Bacteria > Bacillati > Bacillota > Erysipelotrichia > Erysipelotrichales > Coprobacillaceae > Kandleria > Kandleria sp. The sequence continues at coordinate 16,173 of NZ_JAGBIX010000091.1, forward strand.
CTCACTTCCACCATGTTCATACCACTTCTTTACAAATTGATCAAATGAAGACACTGAATCTTTTCCACATATGATTTTTAGATAAGTATCTTTTTCCATTTCTTCTAGACGCCACCATTTGATCATCATCGTTTTCGTTGTACCAAAGTATACCGAGTTGACCTCCTTAACTAAAGGAGTCTCCAATAATTTCAGAGCTTCTATTCTTGAAGCATAGGCTGCCCAGTTTTCAGCCTGGTTCTTTTTATCATTCTTCAAATAATTTTTGCATGCTTCAGCATATGGATAATCTATTGCCATGACATCTCTTTTCTTTTCTCCATTGAGAATAGCTTGAACATTCTCATAACTACGATGTAAGGCGTTCTTATAATCTACATTAATAGAAATAGGTCTTGCGGTAGGATCAACATTTAAACGATAGTAATCATTGATTTCTTTTACGTTCTTATTCTCATAACGAAGATAATCAAAGATAACCGAAATGATCTTAAAGATAATTTCCGGATGCTTAAATCCCTTTCTTACAACAACATACTTTGTAGAAGGATTAATAGAATGATAAGTTGTTTCTCCATTCTTATTTGTCTCAATGCGATAAGGTTTCCAATTAATAGAAGCATCTTTCTGCTTAGCCGTAACAAGTGGATTATTTGGTACCCACCATGGGCCAAAGAAAGCGCCACATTGACCATCAATGATCAATTGAGCAATATTATTGGAAGTTCTTTCCAAGAACTTCTGATCGAGTACTCCTTCTTTATAAAGTTCATGAAGATGAGAAAGCACCTTCTTGACATTTTGATCCACCGATCCATAGTTTGCCTGATTGCCTTTCATGATCCACTGCTTTGGATAAGTGTTGTAAGACGCAAAATAAAGATTCAGTAAATACTCACTACTAAATCCTGTTCCTGCCGTCAATGATGTATCAGTAACAAGACCCACTGTTTTTTTCTTTTTCTTGAAAGTACGTACAATATTTTCTACATCAGTAAGTGTCTTTGGCGCCTTAAGACCACATTCCTTTAACCAATCTTCACGACACCAGAATAAGTTTGGTCCATCGTTGATATTTGTTTCTGGCATAGCATAAAGCTTCCCATTGATTGTAACGTGATTAAAGATGGAAGGATAGCTATTATAAATATCCTTAATACGCTGAGTGGTACATTTCTTATAAGCGGTAGATAGATCTTCTATCATATCATGTTCTACAAGATACTGTAGATCATGATAGTTATTGATAATCATGACATCAGGAATATTCTTTTTTAAGATTGAATAATTAACTGATTTAAAATAACGATCTTCTACTTCATCAATCTTATTGATATTTTGAATATTCAGCTTCTTAGAAAGATAGCGTGTATACGCATTATTTTCCGATGTATCCCCTTCTGGCATATAGGAGTTGTTTACTCCTGCCATATGTGCCAATGTGTAGGTCACTGTTTCAGGGTATCGTCCATAAGGTGTATTTTGTGCATATTTGTAAGACGCATCAAAGGAGTCGCGTAGCGACCCCGTTTGACATGATGTAATTATAATTAAGGAAAGGAAAATGAAACTTAGTTTTTTTAACATATAATCAACCCTTTACTGCACCTGACATTCCTTCGGCGTAGAATCTTTGCATATATATAAATAATACAGCAATAGGAATAGATACGCAAACGGCTCCGGCAGCAAATCGTGTATACCATACATCGATATACTCTTTTGTCAGCATGTTCCATAAACCAATTGCGACTGTATAGTAGTCAGCATTGGCACGGCAGATAACTTTTGCAAAAATGAAGTCAAGCCATGGCGCTAAGAATGATGTTAAGACAGTATATACAATGATTGGCTTAGAGAGAGGTATAGTTAATCTTGTAAATACTTGCCATTTTGTAGCACCATCAATATAGGCTGCTTCATCGATTGCCTTAGGAATTGTATCAAAGAACCCTTTGGCAATATAGAAGCCTACTCCAGAACCTGCACTGTAGACAAGTACAAGTGCAACTCTGATCATAGCACCTTCAGATAATCCCACTGTCTTTAAGATATAGTAGATAGCAACCATGCTCATGAACCCTGGGAATAATCCTAAGATCATTGCGATATTCATGAAAGGCTTACGTAACTTGAATCTTAATCTACTCATACAGTAAGCTACTGATAATACGAAGAAGCAGCTAATCAAGCATGAGAAGATTGCAATGATCAATGTGTTCATAAACATACGTGGGAAGTTTAAGATGTTTGTATCAGTAAAGAGTTTAATATAATTATCAAAAGTATAAGATTTAGGGAAGAAGGTATCCACATAGCTTCCTGGTTCTGCTCTAAATGAAGTAAGCACAACCCAGAAGATTGGCAATAGCCAAATGGCAGCTAAGACTGCAAGAAATACATGTACGATGATATTCTTGATTTTTCTTTTTTGACTATAAGATGATTTCATTACATGAATCCCTCCTCATCCTTATAGCTTCCCGTATTACGGTAAGTCAATAAGGCAACGATAGCTAAGACTACGAATGTCATAATACCAATGACAGCTCCGATAGAATAATACTGTTTATCAATTGTTAATTTATATAACCAAGTGACAAGCAAATCAGTCTTACCGGCAGTTGCACCTACAGGAGTAGGATCACCACCAGATAATAGGTAGATGACATTGAAGTTGTTTACATTGCCAGTAAACTGTGTAATAAGATATGGTGTGGTTACGAATAACATATATGGCAATGTGATCTTTGTGAATGTTGTGAAGGCATTTGCGCCATCCATTTTTGCAGACTCATAAAGTTCAGCAGGAATATTCTGAAGAATACCTGTAACCTGCATCATTGTATATGGGATACCAACCCAAAGGTTGATCACAATAACAGTTACCCTTGCCCATGTCGCATTTGAGAAGAATGGCAATGCATTATTGATAAGACCAGCATTCTTTAATAGAACATTGATTGCCCCTTCAGGCTGTAACATTGTTCTCATGATCAATAATGAAACGAACTGAGGAACCGCAATACTTAAGATAAAGCAGAATCTCCAGAATGCTTTGCCTCGTGTATCTTTTCTATTGATCAAGATTGCTAGCAACATACCAAAGATATAATTTAAGAATGTGGCGAAGACTGCCCATACTAATGTCCAGGCCAATACGCCCCAGAACTGTTTACCAATTGAACTTCCAAAGTTCAATATGTCGACAAAGTTCTTTAGGCCGACCCAATCAAATAATATCAAATGGTTATCTTGAATACTGTAGTTTGTAAAGGCCATTGAGATCATGAAAACAAGGGGCAGGATTGTGAAGACAAGAACACCTGCAACTGGTCCTGTCAATAAGAGTTTATGTAAGTTTTCATCAAATAATGACTTTACATCTTCCTTGAAAGTATTAAGATGTAATCCATGTTCTTCCTGATACTGCGCTTTGTAGTTCGCAATCAGGTTGCTTCTCCAGATAAGAATAAATCCGACAAGCAAGAATAATGTGGCAACTCCATAGAGCAGGATCAATAAAGAATTGTCTCCTGCACTATATTCAAAGATGCCTTTAGCTTCATTCCATACTTCTTTTTGTGCAGAAGTACCAAGACTTGGTAACTTTGCAAGATTATTGAAGCCATTTAATACCATAAATAAGATAAACGCTATTTCAGATAAAAGATATAGAGCACCTTTTACAAAACGTTTTCTTTTTAATAAACCGACTCCCATCAACACCATGGAGAGCTTGGTAGTAGCGTCTCCCTTTATAACCGCATTTTCGAACGTATAGGGAGTCGTATTATGTTTAATTTTCTTTTTCTTCATACGTATCTCCTAGAAAGGTCTCTATTTTATAGAGACCTTTAAATCAATTATTTTCCATTAATACCTTTAACAAACGCATCTGTTTTTTCTTTATAGTTATTAGCGTTTACCTGTTTACCAGCTAATGCTTTACCAAATGTTTCAGCAGGTCCCCAGAAGTTAGACATTTCAGTAATTGTAGGCTGTAATACTGATGTTTCATTAATAGTATCATTCTGAGCTGTGATCAATGGATCTTTAGAAATAGAATCTTTCTTTAATAATTCAGTGTTACATGGAATAATGCTTCTCATTGTGTAATGATCTTCCTGAGCTTTAGATCCACCTAAATATTTAGCAAGTGCAACAGCAACTTCCTGATGTTTAGAGTTAGGGTTAACTGCAAGTGCTTTAGAACCAGCGAAAGCTTTTAACTGTTTTTCCTGACCGTTGATTGTGATTGTTGGTAATTTAGTACAAGCGAAGTTTTTACCTAATGCTTTCTTAACTGAATCATAATCCCAAGAACCAGAGAACATTGCTTTAACTGTACCAGAACGTAATCCTGATAAACCTTTTCCACCAGCATCATCAACGAAGTTCTTATTATTAACTAAATTGATTAAATACTGAGTTACCTGATATCCTTTTTCTCCACCGAAATCGATACCTTTGCTAGCGTCAGTACCATCACCGTACATCTTTCCACCGTTAGCATAGAAGAATGCAGGTAAGTTCCAAGCAACTGATACTGGGAATGCAACTGTATGTTTAGCGATCATCTTATCTAATGATTTCACTTCATCATCAGTGAAAGCTGATTTATCATAGTACATAAAGTAAGTATTGGCAGTAAATGGAATACCATATACTTTTCCATTAGAAGTAACACTCTTTAACATAGTTGAAGAGTTAGTCTTCTTGATTTCTTCTAATGTTTCCCCACCAAACTGTGCAATTGCTTTTGCATCAATTAACTGACCTAACTGGTCATTAGCATACATGTAAACATCAGCTGCTGCAGATGGATCCTGTGAAACAACTTTTCCAGCATCAGCTTCTGAACATACACCATAATCGAAAGTTAATTTCCACTTAGGATGTGCCTTATTGAATGCATCACACTGTTTCTGAAGCCAGTTTCCACTGTCTTTAGACTGATCTTCCTGTGGTGACCATACTTTAATTGTAGCTGTTAATTCTTTGTCTTCCGTAGTTGCAGGTTTGCTAGAGCTACATCCAACAACCCCTGCCATCATTGTTGCGGCTAAAGCCGCAGCACAAATTTTTTTCAAGTTCATGATTTCTCCTCCTTTTTACGAAAGCGTATTCATTTATTACAATTCTTATTATAGAGTCACCTATTCTTCATTCACATATCATAAAATTTTGAATTATATAAAAATTTTTAGAATATGA
>NZ_JAGBIX010000092.1:0-15187 GCF_017934775.1 Kandleria sp.
ATCTGTTACTGTTTTTGTAGATGTCTCTATTGAAACATTGTTTCTTAATCTAGTACCACTAATATATGTAGTATCATATTCAAGACGATACTGTTTATCTCCTAAATCAAGCTTACTTAAATCAATCTCAAATTTAGTATCATTATCAGTAAACTTAATGTGATTTGAAATATCAATTTTTCTAACTTTTTTCTGCAAACCACCATACTCATGATAAGTTACTTCCCAGAATTCAACTGAATTAGTGATATATTTCATATCACCCATTTCACCTTCTGATGTAGATAAAGAATCTTTAATAGTTACACCACCAAGATTATCCTTCATATGATTGATACGAACAACCCAGTGAGCTTTATCATCAGCACCATTAATTGCCTGTGCCCATTTTTCTATAGCCTCATTATTTAATCCAACAGGGCCATCAACTTTAACAGTTGTACTTGCGGTATGTTCCCCCACAATAACTGTAAATGTGTTATTTTCATCCCATTTAACATTAGAGAAGTTTGCTTGAAGATTAACGGTACCTTTAATATTGTGTCTATTTTCTACATAATCAGTAAAAGTTACTTTAATACTTCCTCCATTATTAGCACCTGGAGAAACAACTGCATTAGCTACAACATTTCCTTCTAAGTCTTTTACTTCGAAATGCGTTGCTGCATGATTCTGTGGGAATCTCATATGTTCTGGAAGTGTAATATTAAAATAATCCCCAGCTTTAAGAGTATTACCATATGCACTAGCATCCCATGTCATATCCAATTTTAGATGTTCATTATATGAATAATTTTCTCTTTCATTGCCACTATAATCCGTAATTTTAAAGTTGGTAACTTTAATATCAGTTCTTTCAGTAGCGTCAGCTGCATGAACAACTGTCGCATTACCAAGAGTCATCGCTATTGTCATCAATGTGACAAATATAGCTTTTAACTTATTTTTCATAAAATCTCTTCTCCTTTTTTATTTGAGAAATATTGAATATTTATTAGATATGATTTAAATAAGTGGATCTATTCAATAGTTCTTTCTATTATTAAGATTGTTAGTCTTTACATTTAATCTTTAACTTCAAGCCACCTCCTATAAAGTATCAAAAGCAACCGTTTTCATGACTTCACAATTAAAAAAGCACCCAAAAAAGCGCATAAAAGTGGTTACCCAGTTACTATTTCATATAAATATATAAGGTATTATGCTTACTTTTTCAATAGCTTGACTTATATATAACCAGGTAATTTTTTATATTCAAATTATTTAACTTCAATTTGATTTTTTATATAAAAAAGTGATGAAAATCTTATATTTTCATCATATGTTCTTATTATAAATACATATTTTTACTATCTCTTTACAATTTAGCAATATCAGTAAATTTATATTTCTGTTTTCTTATATTTATATAAAAAGAAGATGTCTCAAATGACATCTTCTTAAGCATTAATCTTAGTAATAGTTTTACCTGTAAATAATCTGTTAGTTGTAATACATGATTCAATTAGTGAAGCATCAGAAATTAATCTACGATCAGTTGTCTGTAAGAAGTTACCATAACCATAAAGATTATTACCTATGATACTTACTGAAGTATAACCATTCCAAAGTATTGAGTTCTTTTCATAGTTAGTATTAACACCTGATGCACAGTAAGTATAAACGAAGTAGTTAACTGATCTATTTGTTTGTTTATATAATAGTTTTAAATCATATACTGCAATGACAATATCATTACCTTCTGTTGTTTTAGCAAGATACATTGAATGGTAAGTTGGTGTTGCTTCCCATACTGCACCATTAATACCACTAATCATTTGTTGCATCTTAGAATCCGCATCTGTTTTCATTTTACTAGCTACTTCACTAGACACTTTACTTCCATCTTCAAATTTTTCACCTAAGCCTGATATAGTGATTTCTTTTTCTGCATTTGTCACTTTGACTTTGCATTCTTTTGCAAGAGATTCACTATATACAACTGTGACTTTGACTTTATCACCGTTTTTAATGGCCATATTCTTGCTTACTGAATATCTGATGCTATTGACAAATGTCTTTAATTTCTCATTTGATTTATCGTAGTCTACATTATTTCTTACATTGGAACTACTTAAAGTTGCCGTTCCAGATTCACCTGATAACTTTAATGAAACATTCTTGGCAAGATCAATTCTTGTATATCCAATGAGGTTGTTAAATCCCCAATAGACTAAACCAAGTATAAGAACTAATGAAAGAGCAATCGCAATAATGCCTTTGGTAGTCTTATAAAATGGCATATTGCCTTGTGGTGGAATATTTCCCCCATTATTGCTATAGGCATTCTGTTGATCATACTGATAAGCATTGTTCTGCTGATCATACTGATAAGCATTGTTCTGCTGAGAATTAGCATTGTAGCTTCCTGCCTGTGAAGCATTATAGCTACCATTAGAATTATTGTTAGAGTTAAACTGATTGTTATCCATACATTTTCCTCCATATCTGATTTTTCAATCATTTCCCATTGTACATATCAACCGTCTTATTAACGTTAAATAATAGTTTTTTCTCAAAATAAAATTTGAATTTAAAAATACCGACTTGATAGTCGGTATTCATTAAGTGGTAGGAATAAGTATTTCTACACGACGGTTTTTCTGCTTTCCTGCAGCGGTCTTGTTAGTAGCAATTGGTTTGCTTTCACCATATCCCTTTGTCGTAATTGTTGCACTTACTCCTTGAGATGCTAAATACTTCTTAACAGAATTTGCTCTATTTTCAGATAATGTCTGGTTGTGTGCTTCGCTCGCATCTGAATCCGTGTGGCCATCAATCTGAAAAGATTTGATGTCCGCCTTCTTTAAAATACCAGCTAAATCATTCAGCACTTTTTGAGCATCCTTACGGATATTGTACTTATCTACATCAAAAAGTACACCTGCATCCAATGTGATCTTAATAGAATTTGCTTCTACTGCAGGAATGGCTGGAACAACCTTTAACTTAGGAAGCTTGCCATATGCATCTAAAGGATCCGCCTTCACTTTCTTTGTTTCACTTCCTAATGTGATAGTAGCTGTTCCTTGTCCATCATTTTTAATGATTAATGATTTACTTGAATCAGTATAAGAACCTGTTCCATCACCATTATTCATGATAACTATATCTCCATGCTTATAGATAGCCTTATCACCTACTACTGTAATTGACTGATCCTTTTCTTCATTCTTGTATGATCCCTCACCAGTACTTGTTACCTGCAAAGAAATCCCATCTTTTTCATTATTGAACTGGCCAGAACCATCACTGATCACCTGCATAGTGATTTTATTTTTTGTATCAGAATACTGACCTGATCCATCTGGTGCCCTTTGAATAGTAACTGTTCCATCAGTGTACTGACCAGCGCCGCTGCCATCAGTCTGTACTGACTTCTCATCATCACTATACTGGCCTTCACCATCTTCTCCTGTCTGTACTGTGGCACTACCAGAAGTCACCTGTCCATTCTTAATTCGTACAGGTGTTACAGTAATACCTTCAACAGAAGAAAGAGACTTTGTCATATCAAGAGTAATCTTCGCATCAGTACTTTCAACCAATCCTAAGCCCTTAATCTCAGGAATTGGGATTTCTGGAATCACACCTAACTTATAACCACTGACAATAAACTTATCATCTGCACTCTTAGAGGCGGTCGTACTGCTTGAACTTTTCTTCTTGGAATTACTAGAAGAACTTCCACAAGCCGTTAAAAACAAAAGACAACTAACTACAACTAAAAACAATTTTTTATTCATAGATCATTCTCCCCTTTTTCATAATGACCTCACTATAACAAAACATCCTTTGAATATCAATGTAATTTTATCTATTGAAAAAAAATAACTGGAAATTGATATTTTCTTGTTAAACCCATTGTTTTTCTTCACTTTATAATGATGATTAAGACTTCTTTAACTCTATCCTCAATAACTATTCACGATATCTTTTTATCTATCACTCTTACTCAATTGAGATACCTTTCTACTAAAAGCTGACTCTCTCATTTTATGATTATTATCACGTTTATAGTCACTAATGTTTCTCTTAAAATTAATCATGTTTGAATTACTCATATTTCTCATATCGACATTGTTCCTTTACTTCATTACCAAGCAAAGTGATTGCTTTTTGAGGGCAAAGACTAATACATCGATAGCACATTGTACATCTCTTTTTAGAAACTGCGTGATGATCTTTTATTTGAATATTCCCCATGGGACATTCTTTTACGCATAAACCACAGCCAACACACGCATCACTTATTTTTAGTTTATCAGTATACCCCACTGTTTTATAATAAAACCATAGTCTTTGTCCCAATAATCCTTTGATATGTGCTATAAATGATAATCCATCCTGAGGATACTTTCCTTTTCTGATTTGATCTGCAACTTGTTCAATCCTTCTGTCTGCATCCTTAACAATCTGTCTGTTCACTTCAGTATCTTTTTTTAATAATTTACTATCACAAACAGAATCAGGCATTTTAATTTGCAGTCCTCCAAGAATTTTTGCACCATACTTCTTTAGAATTCTGGCACTACATCCTGTTCCATCTCCGCTGAAAAGTCCCATTGTATTGACACAAAATACTTTTTTTCTGTCCCAAATGAAGCTATTTTTCTTAATAAAGTCTCTTACCATAAAAGGTGCATTTGAAAATTGTGTTGGGTATCCCAAAATGACCATATCATGCTTTTTTAATAGATCTATAACCTGTGGGGATTCCAAAGGAACACACTTGGCCCTTTCATCTAATAAATGAACCAGCTTTTCAACACAGTGCTTCGTATTTCCAGTACCACTTAAATAGATTCCTATCATATATATACTCCTATTCTCCTTTTTCATAATGACCCCACTATAACAAAATATTCTTTGAATATCAATGTAATTTCAATTTATCTAAAAAAGAAATAAATATTGTAATTTACACGTTAATTTCTTTGTTTTTAATGACATACAAATAAGCAAAAAGGACATGTTTCATGTCCTTTATTGAGATTTCAATTTCATTAAAATACGTTTCTTGAAGTTCATTAATTTATTTTCTTTATTGTTGGTAATAAGAACACCAATAAAAATCATGGCGATAGAGACACCTACACAAAATCCCTGAATAAATTCAAATATTGGACTTGGATCTGATGGTTCAATAAATAGTGAAATAAGATAAAACACATCAAGTATTAACGCTAAAATAAACCACACATGAATACGTCTCATATTTTTTATTGTTTCTTCATTCATATAATCCGCAACCTTTAAAACAGTATCCTCTGTCTCTTTATTCATATGATCTCTTCTCCTTTCACCATCCAAAAGTTCACGAATATCCACTTCATAAAAATCAGCTAACTCTAAAAGAATATCTAAATCTGGCATATTGTTTCCTGTTTCCCAGCGAGAAACACTACGACGAGAAACACCTACCTGACAAGCAAGCTCTTCTTGTGTAAGTGATTTTTCTTTTCTTAAAGTCTTTAAAAATAACCCAATCTTTTTTTGATCCATTGTTTATCTCCTTTCGCTTATACTTTATCTATTTCTCAATAACAATAACAGGACATATTACACGCATTATAGTATGAGACATCATTGTCTCATACAATAAAAGATGCAGCAGTCTGTGACTGCCACATCTTATCGGTGTTTGATCTTTAGTTTTGAAGAAATGAATGGAAGTACCAGATATATCATGAAATAAACAACGATGCCTATCGTAAATACGAACAATAAAATATTCAAAAAATATTCATTTTTAAATTCCATTATACTTACAACCCATGCAATAAGAATATAGCCAAAATAGAGGATAAGCATAGCTAGGATTTCCTGAGATCTTTTGCTAATTTTTCCATGGGTTGTATTTCGATGATCTGGATAAACAAATAGTATATCTAAGAAATAATCTTTAAATTTATAGGTTACTTTAGCTACTAATAATGCCAATACAACGCCTGTCATGTTTAAGATGATATCATCAATGTTTACCCAATGACTTGGTATTCTTGTGATAATATTTATCATCATTTGTATGAATTCAATTCCTACATTAATAATGAGACAAGTAATAAATACTTTTTTTGCGGACATATCTTTTAATATTCTCATGCTATAGGCAAGCGGGAATAATAAAAGAATACTTCCTATAATCTGAATAGTTGGATATTCCCATGACCCTGCTCCTTCATACGTTGATCTTATTGAAAAGAATGGTATGAATTGAAAAGATGAATATCCCCTACTCTCTTTGATTATATCTTGTAACATCTCTCCTGTTGCAACTTTAAAGCCAAAAATTGCAGTATTAAACAAGATAAGAAAATAATAAGTCATAATTGCTTTAGTAAATAGTGAATACTTTGCTTTTCCTTTCTTCTTGCGATAGAAATGAATAGCAGTGACGATTATCATTAAAAAAACATAACAGTTAAAAATACCTTCAATCGATGAAACTCCAATTAATCTGTGCATAATAGTTTTTCTTAGTTGTTACAAATAGCTAACAAAACCTAAAATACTATCTCTTTGTAACATGCTCCTTTCCCAATATTTTTTTATTATATACATATAATAATATATAATTATAAAATTTGATATATTTATCGAATTGAAAATAAAAAATAGTGCTATTTCACTTTAATTTTTTGTTTTGAAGAAAAAAATGGAGGTGCAATAAATATCAAGAAATAAAGAAGGATAATAATTGTAAATGCTAATAAGACCATCAACAAGAAAGGTTTAGATGTGAAATCCATTATACTTATAACCCACGCAATAAAAAGATAACCACAATAGATGATAAGCATAGTTAGGAATACCTGAAATCTTTTGCTTATTTTTCCATGAGTTGTATTTCTTTGATCTGGATAAACAAATAGTATATCTAAGAAATAATCTTTAAATTTATAGGTTACTTTAGCTACTAATAATGCCAATACAACACCTGTCATATTTAAGATGATATCATCAATGTCTACCATATGACTTGGTATTCTTGTGATAATATTTGTCATCATTTGTGTGAATTCTATTCCAACATTAATAATGAGACAAGTAATAAATACTTTTTTCACGGACATATCTTTTAATATTCTCATGCTATAGGCAAGTGGAAATAGTAGAAGAATGTTTCCAACATTCTGAATAACCGCAAATTCCCACAATTGCGGTTCAATAAATGCTGTTTTGATTGAATGAAAAGGTATGAATTGAAAAAAGGAATATCCCCTACTCTCTTTGATTATTTCTTGTAACATCTCTCCTGTTGCAACTTCAAAGCCAAGAATAGCGGTATCAATCAATAAAAGAAAATAGAAAGTCAGAATTGCTTTAGTAAATAGTGAATACTTTGCTTTCCCTTTCTCCTTACGATAGAAATGAATAGCAGTAACAAATATCATTACGAAAATAAAACAGATAAAAACACCCTCAATAGAAATTCTAATTAACATGTGCATTATACTTTTTTAGTTGTTACATATAACCAACAAAACCTAAAATACTTTCTCTTTGTAACATTATCCTTTCATAATATTTTTCTATTATATATAGTATAATAGAAATTATTATGAAATTTAATATATTTATCGAATTGAAAAATAAAAAACATGGCAGTCTTAGACTGTCATGTCTTTATTAGTCTTGATAATCATCTGGAAAACATAATCCAAAATTTGTATGTCTCTCTAATGAATGCAAATCTTTCTGAATGTAGTCCCATGATTCTCTATAGTCTGATTTCACTACAAAATCTGACTCTTGTATAAACTTTATAAATGCTGGAATATTCTTAGAATACTTCTTTGCGAATTGATATGCATCCTCTTCTTTTTCATCATCCGAAGAGTTTAACTTATTATATAGAGCGTGATCTAAATTACATGACATGTAATATATTGAATAAGGTATATTACATATCTCATCTTTCATGATTAATCTTAGAATATTTTCACGTTTTCGTTTATTTCTATCAATGATATTATGTGGATTCATTGTTCTAATTTCAGATGGACTATAGATTGTTTTTTTAGCTTGTTGATCTTCTATTATCACACCATCCTTTACAAATGCACCATCTGTATCAATGATATGAATGATTTCTTTGAAATCTGATCGTTTAAAATGATTCTTTTTTTCATATTCTCTTATACAGTTTTCTATTTGATTAACGATATTTGAAGGATTTACACGGCTCTTTGAAGTAATATCTCCATGATTGATATGGACATAAACGCTCTCTTTTTCAAATATGCGTGTTAACAACACACCTAATGCTTCTTCATCAGATGGCCCTTCTACTATTACAAAAACAATCTTTTTTCTTGCCACTACATGTCACCAGCCTCTCTGAAAGCGAGTGCGATATCGTAATTATTGGTTAGATCATATACAACTTCGTCCTGTTCACCTAAGACTATATCCCTATAATAGAAATCTCTTAGATTATTATTTTCCTTCACATTTGTCATTCTTAAATAACGGTTTTCTGGATTAGTGGTAGTAAAAGCAATAAATCCTTTATCTAGAGTCTCTAATGGACGAAGATTATGTGATGTAAAAATTAGTTGTCCTTTTCCTTTTTCAGATATTATTCTTAACAGTTCTCCTAGAAGATATTCAAAGATTCCTGCATCAAGTTCATCAATTGCGACAGTAATTGATGAGTTATTATATACAACTATAAGAAGCTGTAAAATAGAAATAATCTTTTTGATACCTTCTGATTCATAACGAAGAGGTATTTCTTTGTGATTCTTTTTAGACATCAATTGTACGCGACAGCCTTCTTTTCCACTCTTTAGAAGCTGCTTACCAAAATTATGCATACTGATGGTTAAACCAGGAACAATCTGTGAAAGAACTATATTCATATTTGGAATAATCTTTTCAATAACGTTTGCAACTTCAAGGGGTATTGTTTGTGCTTCATTAAGTGGTAATGCTATATTACCAACAATACCTGAACGCTCATTATTTTCATACTTAAATGATAGAGGAAGTGCATTCAATGATATTAAGCCATTATACTTTGTATTAATAACTAGGAGTTCATATTGTCCATAATTTACGAGTGTCTTGATCAGATCATGATAATGAAGATGAGATGATTGCTGAGTTATTGCTTTAAGTAAATCTTTAGAGAAAATAAACGATTTACCAGTAGCAAGCGCTAAGCGCTTGGTAACCTGCAGTTCTGTTTCTAACGACTTGCTTTTTCCAACTAACATCTGATACTTATTTTTAGGTGTAAATACTTCTCCTTCACTTGTATTGATCAATTTGGACATTCTTGCACTTTCTTCTTTTGTTACATATGAACAGCTAAGTATTTCATCATAAATCACTGCTTTATAATTCTCTATATCCAATATATTCTCATTATCATCTTCAATTTCTTTTTTTAATTTGAATTCGTAGATGACTTTATATGAAATATGAGATAACTTCACCGTAAGCTCGTATTTCATAGTAGCGTATTTACCATCAACATTTATGTAATCCGCATATTCTGATGGAATAGAATTTCCACAAAGTGCAAGCTTCAGTAACATAATTGCATCTATTAAAGCTGTTTTACCTGATCCATTTTGACCATAGATTCCTAATATACTTGCTTTATAATTTTTTCTATTATTCTTTAAAGAAATCTGGCCCATTTTTACGTTCTTAAAATTTTCAATCTTTATATTTTCTATCCTTACACATGCTCTTTCCATTCCTAGTCACCCCATTTATTCTTCTACTAAATATATATTAACATATAATTCGATACTTTTTGTATCATTTTTTATATTTATAAATGATTTTAAGTAAAATAAACGTGGCAGTCTAATGACTGTCACGTTTATTTTATACTGAATTTATTTAATTCTTCCATCATTGCTTTTCTATTTTTGTACATCTGTCTCCAGCCGCTAATGATTCTCATAACTGTTTCTTCACTATGATTTAATGTCTTTAATCTCTCAAGACGTTCTATTAGTTGTGCATATCGCTCTCTACCTCTTACTCGGTAAGCCATAAGGTTTAATTCGTTTTCATATATACTCATGACTTCATCATGGTAATCCTTCTCTAATAGTGATGCATAACGATCAATAAGATAAAAACCATCTGAAGCTTTAATAACTTTAATAAGACGTTCATACAATTTTTCTTCTGCATATAGACTTGCTATTCCTGAATAATCATGAAGGTCTAAGAATATATCTTCTCTTATCTCTACCCACTCTTCAGGAGAATACTGCTGTTTTAACTCTTTAAAATAGTTAATATCGCCAGCCGTATATTTCGTGATAAGATCATATAATTCTTTCTTATAATCTTCCATGTTAGACTGTGAAAAGAAGATATCCTTTTTCATATCACTATATTTTCTTAAACTTAATCTACTATTTTTTTCTAAGTTTATACATTCATCTATTAACGGGAGTAACTGATCATAATCCTTTATCTCTTTACAATAGCTAAGATATTCATCTCTTATTTCTCTAATATGCCAATATGTTTTACAGAATTTTTCAATTTCTTCTTTTGCGACATGACATTCCTCTAAAACTTGAATATAGGTAATAATCCATTCACGAAAATAAGTAAAGTCAGGATGATTACGTTCTAGTGGCGGAAATTTCGCTATTAATTGTTTAAGGAAATCAGCTTTTCTATGAAGATAGTCATCTTCATAGAAATTATCAAATACGATATCACTTAAAAAATCTTCAGCATCATCGTCATGTGCATTCATTAATTCTTGAATTGCCCATGAAAAGATATCATCTTTAAATATACCTTCCGCATGTTTAATGATGTTTTCAAGATAGTCTGATAAACTTTCATATATAAAGTATCCAAAATCATCCATAAATGTAATCTCGGATATATTGTCATATAAGAATTTTAGAAAAGAGAAAGCTTTATTATAATGTTTATCTTTAATCAAACTGAAAGCATCATGTACAATACATTCTACTTCATCAACGAATTCTGGCATATAATAGTTTTGAATTTGATCATCATATGTAGAATATTGATTAAATACTTCATTATAGCGTTCAATATAAGGTTTTATACTTGCATGTTTATCATAATATCCTGTAAGCTTATAAAATTTACTTTGAAGGTTGGAATCTTTAAGTAAAGTCTGTGCAAGAAAGTCTTTTATGGTAGGATCATCTACTTCATCAAGATACTCACGTATATCGTTGAAGTTTTCTTCTGCTGAACAACCATTAATCCATTGATATAAGACTGCAGCCATGTGTTTACAGTTATAACCTCTTTTGGCATATGGACAATTACATTCCATATCTTTTATTTTATTATTATCTAAATAAATATTAACTTTATATGCATTCTCTCCTATAACAGTAGAAGAAATATGATCATCAGATATTTCCAGATTATTTACACGACCTTTTAAATAATAATCATAACCTCTCCCTAGAATCTGAGGAGCAAATAGTTTTTTCCAATCCATACTTTTCTCCTTTCGCCTTATACATTAGTTTACTAGAGAGAGTAAATATTGTCTAATAAAGCTAATAATTTAAGTTCATAACTATTTATAGAAATCAAAGTGTTTTTCTAAACATTTGATGTAATCAAATTACTTAGTAGTTCTTCCGCAAATGATGGATCGTTAAGTTTATAAGCAAGTTCAAGTTTATCCTGGTATCCAAAGAACGAACTATTGCTTAGCCAAATTATCTTTTTATCTATAATGACTAGATTGGATGGATGTAATGTATGTCTTAAATGAACTCCTAGTGAGTGTAAATATGAAATAATTTCTTTTGTTAGTTCTATATCAGTAAAAAGGTGAACATGAATTCCTTTCATAACCAACCCTTCTATCATTTTATAGTATGATTTAATTCTGGAAAGATAAACAGTATTACAAGAAATGACGATTTCATTATGAGCAGCGCATATATTATTGATCATGTTTTTCTGATATTCTTCATATTCATAAAGATAACGTTCAAGTGAAATGATTTTATTATTGTTAATTTGAATATCATATCCTTCACTTCTATAGACCTTTAATCTATTCTGATACATTCGTTTTAACATTTCTACATGTCGATCTACATAGTCATAGACTTTAATGACTTCTTTTCCTTCATGATTACGATGAAGTCTACCTATATACTGACTTGTTCTCCCTTTCCATGAGAATGGAGACGCCATGAACATTGTTTCTAGACTTGGTAGATCAAATCCTTCTCCTATCAACTTGTAGGAAGCAAGAAGAATATAGTTTTCATCTTTTAATCGATTAACTGTTTCGATGATTCTATTTTTCTCTCTTACTTTTGTTTTACCTGTTAATAAGAATGAATTTATTGTAATATGTTTTATCCGTTCATAAAGGTAATCCAAGTGTTCAATACGATCTGATAATACAATGATATTTCTTGATTTATTGTATTCATGGATAACATCTTGAATAATTTCATTGTTTCTTTTTTGATTGTTTACTAGTTTTTTTACAATATTAGTAAAGTCATGATCTTCGTCGAGATAAGTAAATGTGGTATATCTAGGAATGAGAATCTGTTTGAAATGCCTTAATGTTTTAATGACTTCAAACGGTACTTCGCTTACGATTCTTCCTAGATACATGCTTACAATTTTATCTAGTCCATCTTGTCTTTCAGGTGTTGCGGTAAAGGAATAAATGTTTTTTGCAGGAATATTCTTTAATGTTTCTCTGTATGTCGTACTTGCACTATGATGTCCTTCATCAATTATGACTAATCCATATCTTTCAAATATCTCTTTGTCTTTTAAATGACTTAATGATTGCACTAAAGCAATATCAATATTGCCAAACATTTTCTTTTTTGATCCGGAATATTCTCCAATAAACTGATTTCTTTTTTTGTCTTTATCAGGATAATCAAGGAAGTCATTGATTCGCTTTTTCCATTGTTTGGCAAGTTCTGTATTACCTAAAATTATCAATGTAGAAACTTTTAGTTGAGCAATGATGTTTAATGCCATCACGGTCTTACCAGACCCAGTAGGCGCTTTAATAACGCCTATAGAATGCTTCAAAGCATTCGTGATGGCTTCTTGTTGATAGGGATAAAGTTTTCCAATAAAAGAAACGTCAATAGGATGTCCTATGGAGATATGATCATCATAAATTATATTTGTATGTTCTTCTATAATTTCATCTAACGCTCTTGGAAGATAAATATAATTTTCAGTTTCTTCATACTCACTAAGAATGGCACTAACTCCATTTCCTTTCCACAAAGGTTCATGATTTCTTTGTTTTCTAAAGTATTCAGGGTTCCACATAGAAGAGATTTTTCTTAAAAATTGAATTGTATGAGAATTAAGTCCTTTCTTTTCTATTTTGAGAATACCTGTTCTCTTGATATGTATTGTATTAAGATTATCTGTATCGATATCAAGATTTTCTAAGGTCATTTCTTTGTTTTGATTGATATAGTTCTCAATAGTCTTTGTAGATATTTTTTTGATTGTACTTAAATAGTAGAATTGTTTAGTAATCTTCTGATTATATTCGTTAATAAAAACAGCATTACCTTTCATGAGAGCATCAAATGCAAAAGGCAAGGCAATAAGATTTCCAAACCCTCCCTCGGGCATTGTATCCTGAGCAGGAAATAAGCGATCATATGATTCATAAGTGATATCTTTATTAATCCTCATCGCTTCATTAAGAAGAGTACGTCCAAACATTCTAGCCATATATGCGGGGATCGGTTCTTGAAAGAAGAACCATAGATGCCCACCATTACCAGAAAACGAACGCTCCATGGCGCTATCGATACCATAGCGTTTAGCCAGTCGATAGACTGAAAGCATGGCACTGAACCAATCGTCTTCATCAAAGTCAATGGCAAGGAGGAAACAAGTATTATCCTTCAGTAATGGATACAAGCCTATTCTTTTATGAGATGTTGATATATGATCCAACAGAACGAAATCTGTTAATGATGAAAAATTTTGATTACTACATTTACGACACCACTTGCTGCCATTCTTTTTTCTTTTACATAATCTACCGCTTATTCTATTTTTGCAGGCTGGAAAAAATGTTTCTTTATAGTTTAAAGCATAAACATCTTCTCTTCCTTTAAAGAGATTTTTATAGATTCTTAGTTTATCTTCTTTATGATAGAATGGAATTTCTTCTGTATTAATAAGATTATGTTCTATAAGTATTCTTTTATATTTCTCATTTTCTCTTTTTAATTTTCTATTTTCTTCTTGCAAGCGTTCTATCTGATTCATCTATTTCATCTCCTTCTTTATTTATTATATCTAAAAATAAATAGGGAATGAAATATCCTCGTATATTTAAATAAACTAAAAATTATTAAAGATTTCAATTATTGACTATTATCATTTATTTCATCTTGAAACTCTTTGTGTCATGTTCAATTATTATATTGACCAGCACCCAATATATGTCTATTATATAGACAATATCTCCCTCAGGCCTCTATGGAAACACAAGCACACTTGAGGGCGTTTTGTTTTTATTCATTGAACACATAATTGAAGTGTCAAATAGCAAAAATGAACCACTACAGTGTGGTTCATGAATCCAAAAATCTAGTGATGATTTTGTCATCACTAGCTCTATACCCATGAAGATAGTATCACTCTACGACTGAATGTTTTTCTCTAAGTCGCTAAAATATTCACCCAAATGATTAATATAAAGAATAATTTGTTTTACACTATTAATTTATCATTCATAATAAAAAAAGAATCCGACGCATCAGATTCTTTTAAGTGTAGTCCGAAGACATCCACCGCAATTCATGAACATACATTAACATAATATACATTATTATTCAAGAAATTATTCAGATTCAATAAATTTTTTTGTTCTTTCCATGTTATTCTTATGATTTGTAGATAGAATTTTATTACAGATATCCACTGGTAATTCTTTTCTTAACATTTCAGTTAAATTGATGTAAGAATCAACGAATTCATAACATGATTTCTTCGATTCTCCCATATGTATTAAAAAATACGTGATTTATATTGGATTGAATATTTCCTGCAAATGTATTTAGCCATGTTAATTTATGGTTTTCATCTGTATAGTCTACTACACTGTTTTCTAACTGTGTTAATTTTTCCAGGCGGAAAAAAGCTC
>NZ_JAGBIX010000093.1:0-23452 GCF_017934775.1 Kandleria sp.
AAAGATACATCCTGAGATGAAAAATCTCACAATTCGCACAATGAAATGTGATTGCGGTCTTACAATAAGCCGTGACCAGAACGCTGCTATTAATATCTTACATGAGGGATTACGTATACTAAACGAATCTTTTGCAGTAGCCTAAACATTAAATATACAGTAGGGATGGAATAGCCCTAACTTATACGCCTGTGGACATTGTGTAAGACATTGAGTTGCGTATCATCGTAGTCAATGCAGTAATGGTTGAAGCAGGAAGCTCCGACTTCAAATGCGTAGCGTTAAGTCGGAGTAGTTCACAATAGCTGATCACTATCAAGAATGATAGTGACAGGTCCATCATTTAACAATGAAATCTTCATATCTGCACCAAAGATTCCTGTTTCTACATGAACCCCTTTTGCTTTTAATAATTCATTAAACTGATTGTACATTGGCAAAGATACATCGGGCTTAGCCGCATGCGTGAAGCTTGGTCGTCTTCCCTTTTTTGCATCAGCGTAAAGCGTAAATTGAGAAATGGACAAAATTTCTCCTTTGACATCTAACAGTGAACGATTCATTTTTCCTTCTTCATCGCTAAAGACGCGAAGATTGACGACTTTGTCTGCCATCTTCTCAAGAACGTCCTCCTGATCTTCTGTCGATATTCCTACTAATGCCATGTATCCATCTTTTATTTCACCAGTCACCTGTTCATCCACAACACATGAGGCGTGTGTCACTCTTTGTAGTATAACTTTCATCCGCATTTACTTCCTTTAAAAAAATGTTATAATCAGTATGCCATAAACAAAGGGGGAAGTCCATGATTCACACAACACTTGCACACAATATGAGACCATCTACACTAGATGAAGTTCTTGGGCAGGAACATCTCATTGGTAAAAAAGCAATACTCACACAATTTGTAAAAAAGAAACATCCTCTTTCCATCATCCTTTATGGTCCACCAGGATGTGGAAAGACAACGCTAGCGAGCGCGCTTGCTCATGATCTAGACATACCTTATCGTCTTTTTAATGCATCAACAGGCAATAAGAAACAGATGGATCAGATCATTGCTGAAGCAAAAATGAGTGATGGACTATTTGTTATTATCGATGAAGTTCATCGTCTGAATAAAGACAAACAGGATCATCTCCTTCCGCATATCGAAAGTGGCTTGCTGATCATTGCCGGATGTACAACCGCCAATCCTTACCATTCCATCAATCCAGCGATTCGTTCTCGCTGTCAGATACTTAAAGTCAAACCATTAAAAGAAGAAGATGTCATCGAAGGATTAAAAAGAGGTGCACAAAGCGAAAAAGGACTTAACAATGAATTTGAGATCGATGAAGATGTCTATCGCTTTATCGCTAAGATGTCATCAGGGGACATTCGCTATGCCTACAATACCTTAGAGACAGCTTCCATTATCGTTGATGATGGGCATATCACATTAAAAGAAGCCAAACGTGCATTGCCACATGCCAATGCGCAATTTGATAAAGATGAAGATCAATATTACGATACTTTGTCAGGACTCCAAAAATCTATTCGTGGCAGCGACGTCAATGGTGCCTTGTATTATCTTGCCAAACTGATTGAAGCCAATGACATGGAATCACTAGAGCGACGTCTTTGTACTATTGCCTATGAAGAGGTTGGTCTTGCCAATCCCAACGCCTGCATGCGTACAGTGATGGCTTTCCAGGCTGCCAAGGTCATCGGCTTTCCTGAAGCCCGTATTCCGCTTGCACAATCAGTCATTGAATTGGCGCTTTCTCCTAAATCAAAATCAAGTGAGAACGCCATTGACAGTGCGCTTGCATCAGTAAGAAATAACCCACACCCTACACCCCATTATCTTTCTTTGACCCCTGTTGGATTAGAAGAAGATGAGAAGTATGATTATGGTCGTCCTGATTTATGGGAATATATTCAATATCTTCCTGATGAAATCAAGAATGAACAATTCTATGTTCCTTGGCTTACAAGTCCTTATGAAAAATCACTGACTGACAATTATCAGCGTATTTTAAGACATGGACGTACAAATGATCTAAAGGGATTAAAAAGAAGAAAAAAAGAGACATCGTCACATAAATGATATGTGTCCAGGATTCTGGGTACATATCAAAAAAGTGACATGTCTCTTTTATTTTTCATATTTCTTATTTAAGATCACAATAGCTATAATGGTACCCAAAAGTCCTAAAATCAGGAAGAACATGGCAATATTGAAGATGATATCACCTTTAAAAAAGAATAGAACATTAGTAATGATAAGATCAATACCGAATACACAAAGAATCTTTCCTAATCCTTTAGCATACTCTTTACGGTTTTTATCAGGGATATGATCATATGATTTTGGATCATAAAATGATCTGAGATCCAATGTTGTAATCAATCTGTATCCACAATATACAAGCCATACACCTACCGCAATTGTGGCATAACTGATAATGCTATTCATGTCCATTGATGAAATCCTCCTTTACTTTATTGACCGTTTCTTCAAAATGTTCCACATTAACTTCATACCAGTTTACCATCATCTGATTATTAAACCATGTAAACTGTCTTTTCGCATAATTACGGGAATGTTTTTTAATAAGGGCAATGACTTCTTCTTTTGAAGAACGTCCTTCAAAATATTCAAACCATTCTTTATAGCCGATTCCTCTCATTGACTGATAAGTAGGTTTGCATCCTTCTTCAATCAATGATTTGACTTCCTGTTCAAGTCCATTTTCCATCATGATATCTACACGTTTATCAATGCGTTCATAAAGTTTTTCTCTATCAAGAGTAAGTCCAATGCAGGTTGCATCATAAATCATTTCATGACGCTGTGCATCTTCCATTTCACTCTTACGTTTTCCAGTTGTCTCAAAGATTTCAATAGCTCTTAAGACACGGCGACGGTTGTTAGGATGAATATTGCGCGTAGCACCAGGATCTACTTCTTTTAATCGTTCATAAAGTTCTTCATTAGAATAATCCTTATACTTCTCTTCCATCTTCTTAGGATCACTATCACATTTCTCAAATGTGTAATCATAAAGGACTGCTTTAATATAAAGTCCTGTTCCTCCAACAATAATAGGAAGCTTTCCTCTTTTTACGATATCATCAATACAGGCTCTGACAGTTTCTTGAAACTCAGTGACACTATATTCTTCAGAAGGTTCCTTGATATCAATAAGATGGTGTACGACCCCTTGCATTTCATCTTTAGTGACCTTCGCTGTACCGATATCCATACGTTTATAGATCTGCATGGAATCCCCACTGATGACTTCCCCATTCAATTGTTTGGCAAGTGCCACACCTAAAGCTGTCTTGCCGACACCAGTAGGTCCTACAATCACAATCACTTTTTCCATTATCTTATCCTCTTAAACATTTTTAATAACTCATGATCACTATAGAAAATGAGTGTTGGTTTTCCTGAAGCATCCACATATGGATTATCACAGCGCATCAATTGATCCATGATTGCCTGCATCTCAGCAGTGCTTAAATATGTGTTACGATCAACTGAGAATTTAGAAGCCAATGCGATGATTGCATAATCTCTTAATTCTAAAAGATCGAGATCTTCATCATTTAATATTTTTTCGCACATGTCTTCAATAAAATGTTTTTCATCAATCTGTGTCATCCATGAAGGAAGACTTCTTAATGTAAATGTATTTCTACTAAATGATTCTAGATTAATACCAATCATTTCTAGCTTATCTTTGTTTTCTTCAAGAATCATGAATTCACTTTCTGTGAATTCAAAGATCAAAGGTACTGTCAATGGCTGAATATCCAACGATGAAGAGGCAAAATGTTCCTGATATTTTTCATAGTTGATTCTTTCCAGAGCAGCTTTTTGATCAATAAGATACATGCCCTTTTCATTTTCTCCTATAAGATAAGTCCCACGAACTTGCCCTTTCGCATAGATTTTTTCTTTTAAAGGTTTTACTTCTTTTTTTACGATAGGCTTTTCTTCCTTGATAGGAACTTCTTTTTCTTCTTCATGTTTTTCTTCTACATGATAAGTAGGAGTAGGCATCTTTATTAATGAAGGAACATCCTCTTCTAGCTTAAATAGCATTTGTTCATGTTGCACTTTAAAAGTGGGTTTTTCTTCTACTTCCTGTACAGGTGTTTCATGAACTGTCTTTAAAGCCTGTTCTATCCCTTCAGTGATGACTTCTTTTAAAGCCATTTCTTTAGAGAAACGTACTTCTAGCTTAGCAGGATGTACGTTGACGTCTACTAGATAAGGATCGACATCAATATGTACGATCGCTATTGGAAATCTTTTTTCAGGAAGATAATTGCGATAGACATCATTGATTGTATTGATGGTCTTCATATTACGGACATAACGATCATTAACAAGTGTAATAATATGATTCTTAGATGCTCTTGATTCTTCAATCTTAGAAATATAGCCTGAAATATGGAATTCTTCATTACCAAAATCTACTTCCATCATATTCTTGGCTGTCGATACACCATAGATTTCAGCAATCACTTCAAGCAATGATCCTGATCCATTGGTAGAATAAATCAGCTTATTATTATGAGTTAAAGTGAAGGCAATTTCTGGATGAGCAAGAGAAAGACGTTCAATATAAGTATAGATCGCCGCAAATTCCGCATTGACGCTCTTTAAATACTTAAGACGTGCGGGCACATTCTGAAAGATGCGTTCTATCGTTATGCATGTTCCCTTATTCATGGCACATCTTTCGACACTTTTTTTCTTGCCAAATTCATAAGAGACTCTTGTACCTACATCCTTTTCACATGTTTCTAATGTAAACTTTGAAATTGATGCAATTGAAGGGATAGCTTCCCCTCTAAATCCTAATGTTGTGATATTAAAGAGGTCATGGTCATCTACAATCTTGCTTGTAGCATGACGAGAGAAGCACATCTGGGCATCTTCTTCACTCATGCCTACTCCATCATCGATAATGCGCATAAGCGTAGCGCCACCTTCAACGACTTCTACATCAATCTTATGGGCACAAGCATCAATACTGTTTTCTACAAGTTCCTTAATGACGCTCGCAGGGCGTTCTACAACTTCCCCTGCCGCAATCTTATTGGCTGTATCTTCTGATAACTGTCGAATCTTTGCCATGATATCTCCCTCTTACAATAGTTTCTTTAATTCAATAAGTGTTGATAGTGCATCAATTGGTGAAAGCTGCATTGGATCAATTTGTGAAAGCATTTTTTCTGCAGCACTTTCTTTTTCTACAATAACAGTATTTGAAGATGCTTCTAGCTTTGTTTCCATGTTATTGTCCTGTAAAGAATCAAGAATGACTTTAGCGCGGGCAATGACTTCATCAGGAAGCTTGGCTAGCTTAGCAACATTGATCCCGTATGATTGTCCTGTTGCCCCTTCTTTGATCTTATAAAGGAACTTGATAGAATCATTAGAAACATCTGCACTCGCATGGACATTCTTGATACCTAGATCTTTATTCATTAATGTTAATTCATGATAATGAGTAGAAAATAAAGTCAATGCTTTCGTCTTCTTGGCAATATATTCTACGATTCCTTGAGCAAGTGCCATACCATCAAAGGTCGCTGTTCCTCTACCGATTTCATCAAAGATAATCAATGAATCTTCAGTTGCATAACGCAAAGCGTTGTTGGCTTCAAGCATTTCTACCATGAATGTAGACTGTCCAGAAACAAGATCATCAGATGCTCCAATTCTTGTAAAGATCTGATCAAAGATTGGCAGATCTGCTTCTCTAGCCGGTACAAATGATCCCATCTGGGCCATTAAAACAGTTAAAGTAACCTGTCTCATATATGTTGATTTACCACCCATATTAGGACCAGTAATCATCATGATACGATTCTTTTCATCTAGGTCTACATCATTGGCGATATAGTTCTTTGAAGAAATAACTTCTTCTACAATTGGATGTTTTCCTTCTACAATATGAAGACGATGTTCATCATTAAATGTTGGTCTTACATATCTATTAGAAGAAGCCACAATCGCTAATGAAATATAGACATCCACCTTCGCAACAACTTTAGCGACATCCTGTATCATATGAACATACTGTTTGATATATTGTCTGATCTGAGAAAAGATTTCATATTCCAATGATACAATACGATCTTGAGCAGAAAGAATCTTATCTTCCATCTCCTTAAGTTCAGGAGTAATAAAACGTTCTGCATTTGTGAGCGACTGTTTTCTTGTATAGTTGAACTCATCTTTTACAAGATTAAGCTGACTCTTTGTTACTTCGATATAATAGCCAAAGACTCTATTATAGCCAATCTTCAGCTTCTGAATACCAGTACGCTGTTTTTCTTTTTCTTCAAATTCTCTAAGCCAGTTCTGACCGTTCTTTTTGGCATCACGATATTCATCAAGTTCAGCGGAATAGCCTTCTTTGATAATATTGCCTTCCTTGATCACAAGTGGTGGATTATCCACAATAGCACTTTCAATAAGCTCAGTAATTGGTGTTAAATCCAATAGCTGTTCAGCTAGCTTATTAAGCTTCTCATTTTCTAATGATAACAGCTGATGTTTTAATTCAGGAATTACCTGAAGAGAAGAAGCAATCCACTTTAAGTCTCTCGCGTTAACATTGCCAAAGGCAATACGACTTGCTAATTTTTCAATATCGTAGATTTCATTGATCATATCCTTGATAGTTTCTCTTTCAATAAGATTATCTACAAAGATTTCTACCATATCTAAACGTTCTTCTATAGCGTCTTTATTAAGTAAAGGATGATCAATCCAGCTTTTCAGCATTCTTCCACCCATAGCTGAGTGCGTATGATCCAATAGCCAAAGCAATGTTCCATATTTTTCCTGATTGCTGTTTTTTGTTAACTCTAAGGCTTTTTTTGTAGAAGCATCAAGAACTACATAGTTTTGCTGATCAACTTCAGTCAATGGCTGAATGTAGTCCAAATCACGCTTCTGTGTTTCTAGCATATAGTTAAGAAGGTTGCTTGCCACCTTGATTTCTTTTAGGTCACTTACGCCTTCAAATAGTTTTTTATATTTATCTTGAATATGTTCATTATCATAATGAGAGATCATTAAAGAATCATCTTCATAACCATCTTGATTCATTACTAATTCCTTAAGATCCAATGTTTCAATCTGATTCTTTAATTTACGATCATCTTTTTCAAGATTAAGACAATAGAATTCTCCTGTAGAAATATCAGCGTAAGCTAATGTGTAATGAAAATCGAAGATACCTAGGGCACCGATAAAGTGATTGACTTTCTCATTAAGCTTAAGATCCATAATAGTTCCCGGTGTTACAATCTGTACAACACCACGTTCTACAAGTCCCTTTGAAGCTTTAGGGTCAGTCAACTGTTCTACAATAACAACTTTATGTCCCATCTTGACAAGGTCTTCAATATATCCCTGTGCTGAATGGAACGGTACACCACACATTGGTACACGTTCACTCACACCAGCGTTTTTTCCTGTTAATGCAATATTCAATGCTTTTGAAGCCACAATGGCATCATCAAAAAACATCTCATAAAAATCTCCTAATCGATAGAAGACGATGCTGTCCTGATAATCTTTTTTTAATTCAAGATACTTTGTCATCATCGGTGAATATTTTTCTTTTTTCTTAGCCATGTTAAGCCTCCTTAAAACTATCATATTATAACATAAACTCTACTTCGTTTTAAGCACATTTCTCCTTTTATAGAGATGTAAAAAAGATGATTTTTTCAAATAAAAAATGAATCTCTTCTCATTCTTTCTTTCTAAAATATCTTCATGATATCCTATTAAAATTTAAGAATAGATCTTTCTGCTTATTTAACTCATTAAAGGTCAAAAGATTCTATGCACTGCCACTATTTAGTGGTTTTTACTTTTTTGTGACATTATAATATAAATAGGGATTCAATTTGATATTATTAAGGAGTGTTTTTATGGAATTTAAACTAAATGATAACTCCCAAGAAAAAAAGAAATTAAACAGAGTTTGGCTGTTTACAGGTCTCATTATCGCACTCGTAGCTTTTCTCTGGTTTTTTATGAGCTTTCTAACACCATTTCACGAAACATATGATAAGTTTTCTTCATTCTGGCATATTTCAGTAAATGATAAAGTCGTTTATCACGGACGAATAAGTAATTATCGCTTTAATCATATTCATAATAATGATGTAATTACTTTTTCTACAAAAAAGATGATTAACAAAAATAATACTTCTTTAATGGTCAATGTCCCATTCAGTGCAGTTAAACTCTATCAAAATAAAAAGCTAACGTATACTTATCATGAAAAGAAGAAATTTGTACCGATGGCAGTACTTGAGATTCCGCTTTCTAAAAGCAATGAAATGCAGGATTTAAAGATTGTAGTAGAACCATCGATCAATGATCCTTTTACAAATATTGCGGACTTTAGACTAATAAAAAGTGGTACATTGAATGAAACGATAATCAAGGATTCTCCTCAGACTTTGCTGCTGGCAAGCTTTCTTATTTTACTTGGAATCATCCTGATTGCCCTGGCTTCTTCGTTAATACGTACTCTCTACCAAGTGTTTGCGATTGGGCTCTACAGTCTGCTTGGAGGCATCTGGATTCTTTGTTGCACAAAGATCATTCAGGTATTTTTAACTAATCACTTTATTAATACGTATGCTGAATTTTATTCATTATATCTATCTGGTATTGCCTTTTCCTTATTACAATACTCCTTTATTAGAGATAATAAATACCGCAAAAAGATTTACCCAATGCTCATTTTTATGAGTTGCTTCTCTGTATTCATTATTGTTTTTTCTTATTTCAATTTCTTCAGCATTCAAGCTCCGCTTGTGATATTCCAGCTCTTTGAAGCAATTACAAATGTTGTCTTCATTATTGCACTTTATTTAGATAACAACTGGAAAACAAGCAAACGTATTGTAGCGCTCGCATTTATCGTTCATTTTGCATTTGGTATTTTGGATGTACTGCGCTACAACATCGAACGTTATCTTATTGCTAATGAAACTCATATTGGTTCTACATATACACAATATGGATTATTGGTTTTGATTATTTTAATGGTCTACGCCTTTGCTATTAGGAATGAAGAAATCATTCGTGTTCAGATAAAAGAGACTACATGGCAGGAAATTGCCTATACGGACTCATTGACTAAACTTAGAAATCGTACTTATTTTAATGAAAAGATTTCTGAAATTATTCATGAAACAAATAAATATACAATTATCTATTTTGACTTGAATGGACTTAAATTTGTCAATGACAACTTCTCCCATGTTGCTGGCGATATGTTAATTTTAGATTTTGCAACTTTCCTTAAATCTCATTTTAATGATGCGAACATGATTGCCAGAATGGGTGGAGATGAATTTATCATTGTCTATAATCATTGTAATCAAGAGAAAATCAATGGTCTCTTTGAAAACTTCGAAGAAGCGGAATATAAAGCTTCTCACCATAAAGATCATCCGCTTACTTCCTCATATGGTATTGCCTACAGCTTTGAGTGCAACAATGATTTGCATCAGGTTATCTCCTTAGCTGATCATCGCATGTATTGTATGAAGAACAAGTACTATGAAGCACATGAAAATGAAAGAAGAACTTAAAAGACGCATGATAATCATGCGTCTTTATTATTACTGATTCTGGTTTGGAGTATTTTCTTTTAATACTACGTCATGTGCTCCACCTTCTACGATAGAAGTAGAAGATACTAAAGTAATCTTAGCTTTTTCCTGTAATTCTTTAATTGTTAAAGCACCACAGTTGCACATTGTATGTTTCATCTTGCTTAATGATAAAGCAACATTGTCTTTTAATGGACCAGCATATGGTACATAAGAATCAACACCTTCTACGAAAGAAAGCTTCTTATCTCCACCAAGGTCATATCTCTGCCAGTTACGAGCTCTTGCAGATCCTTCACCCCAGTATTCTTTCATATACTGTCCGTTAACCATAACTTTATTAGTAGGAGATTCATCAAATCTTGAGAAGTAACGACCTAACATAATGAAGTCAGAACCCATTGCTAAAGCAAGAGTCATATGGTAATCGTAAACGATACCACCATCTGAACAGATTGGTACATAGATACCAGTTTCTTCAAAATATTTATCTCTTTCTTTTGCAACTTCAATTGTAGCAGTAGCCTGACCACGACCGATACCTTTTGTTTCACGAGTGATACAGATTGATCCTCCACCGATACCGATCTTAACGAAATCAGCACCTGCTTCTGCTAAGAATCTGAATCCTTCGCCATCTACGACATTTCCAGCACCAACTTTTACTTTGTCACCGTAATGTTCTCTGATCCATTCGATAGTAATTTTCTGCCATTCTGTATATCCTTCAGATGAATCGATACATAAGATATCTACACCAGCTTCTACAAGTGCAGGAACACGTGTAGCGAAATCTCTTGTATTGATACCAGCCCCAACTACGTATCTCTTCTGTTCATCTAATAATTCATCTGGATGAGTCTTTCTTGTTTCATAATCTTTTCTGAATACGAAATATAGAAGATTCTGCTGATCATCAACGATTGGTAATGCATTAAGCTTATTATCCCAGATGATATCATTTGCTTCTTTTAACGTTACATCTTTATGTGCAACTACAAGCTTTTCAAATGGAGTCATGAATGAAGAAACTTTTTCTTCTTTATCCATACGTGAGACACGATAATCTCTTCCTGTTACAATACCAAGAAGTTTACCGTTTGCAGACCCGTCTTCAGTTACAGCCATTGTAGAATGACCAGTTTTTTCTTTAAGTGCTAATACATCTTCTAATGTATTATCAGGACTTAAGTTAGAATCACTAGTTACAAAGCCAGCCTTATAAGCTTTAACTTTTCTTACCATTTCAGCCTGATCTTCAATAGACTGTGAACCGTAAATGAAGGAAACCCCACCTTCTTTAGCAAGTGCAACAGCCATTTTGTCATCTGATACAGCCTGCATAACTGCAGACACTAGAGGGATATTTAATGAAAGAGAAGGTTCTTCTCCTTTTTTAAATTTCACCAATGGTGTTTTAAGACTAACATTGCCCGGAATGCAGTCTGGTCCTGAGTAACCAGGAACTAACAAATATTCACTGAATGTATGTGATGGTTCGTCGTAATAATATGCCATAATGTTCTCCTTAAATATAAATTTTCCCAATTATAATAAATAACAGCAAATTAGTCAATATGTTATGACAATTCGTTATTAATGAGATCTTCTACATTCAGAAGAAGTGCATTCACTTCTTCTTTCAAATTAAGGTAATTCACAATAAGAGGATGCTCTTCAAATGCTTTCTTTTTCGTTAGATACTCCTCATAAAGATCAGATATCTCCTCATCTCTGACCTTTCTTCTTGTCAATTCCTTCTGCATTGCCTTAAGCTCATCCTCCATCTCCTTAATCTCTGGATGATCCTTAAGCAATGACTCATAATGCTTATAAGCGATAACTTCCTCTTTACTTAAAAGATAGTCATTAATAAGCTGTGCCTTATCCTTCGTTGACAACCTCTTCACCCTCAAGCGTCCAAGTCTTAGCTTCTGTAATCTTTACTGGCACAATAGTTCCAATATGTTCTGGATTTCCTTTAAAGTTTACAAGCTTATTTGTTTCTGTATATCCAGAGAGAATATCTGGATTCTTCTTGCTTGGTCCATCAACCAATACTTTCTGTACAGTATCAATATATTTCTTATTAGCAATACCTGCATAATAATTAACTTTTTCATTAAGACGCTGAAGTCTAGCTTCTTTTGTCTTAATATCCACATTGTCAATCATCTTAGCTGCAGGTGTACCTTCTCTTGCAGAATAGACGAAAGTATAAGCTAAATCGTACTGACAATGATCATATAGACTTAATGTATCTTCAAACTGTTCTTCTGTTTCATTTGGGAAACCAACAATAATATCAGTCGTGATAGCACACTTAGGCATCACTTCTCTAATACGATCAAAAAGCTTTAAGTACTGTTCTCTTGTATAGACTCTACCCATGATCTTTAAGACATCTGAGTTTCCTGATTGAACAGGCAAATGAATAAATGGCATGATATTATCATATTTTGCGATAACCTGAATCATGTCCTCAGAAAAGTCCCAAGGATGACTAGTCATAAATCTTACTCTAGGAATACCGATCTTTGCGACTTCTTCTAACAATGTCGCAAAATTATAATCAGTATCTAGATCTTTACCATAAGAATTGACATTTTGTCCTAACAGGTTAATTTCAAGATAGCCTTTATCCTTTAATTCCTGTACTTCCTTTAAAACATCCTCCATTAAACGAGAACGTTCCTTACCTCTTGTATAAGGGACAATACAGTATGTACAGAACTTATTGCATCCATACATGATATTAACCCATGCTTTCTTATCTTTCGCACGTGTACTAGGAAGATTTTCAATAACATCTCCCTCTTTGCTCCAGACTTCAATAACAGTTTCTTTTTCAAGCATAGCCTGCTTAAGAAGCTGAGGCAAACGATGAATATTATGTGTACCAAAGATCAAGTCTACTTGTTTCATCTTCTTGCGAATCTTTTCAACAACGACTTCTTCTTGAGCCATACATCCACAAATACCAAAAATAATATCAGGATGCTCTCTCTTCACATTCTTAAGATAGCCAATCTTACCAAATACTTTTTCTTCAGCATTTTCTCTGATTGCACATGTATTAAGCAATACAACCTGTGCATCCTTGACATCATCGGCTTTACGATAACCCATTGTTTCAAGAATACCAGAAAGAACTTCTGTATCTCTCTCATTAGCCTGGCAGCCGTATGTCTGTATAAAATAAGAACGCCCTTTACCGATACCAACCATATCTGGAGGAATTTCAAAAACGTTATCTAGACGTCTTACATCAGTCTTTCCACGTTTTCTTGCATCTTTTAAAGAAGGGCCTTTAAAATATTCACTATAATCTTTTTTCATATTATTCCTCTCTTTCGGCGTTATTATAACAAATCTTCAACATAAAAAAAATAAGAACTTTTCAGTTCTTATTCATATTCCTATTTACCAAAGAATCCTTCTGGCTGGATTGAGAAATATAATACTTTACCAGCTGGTGTGTTTTTAAATAAACTCTTGCAATGTCCTGCTGCTTCATCTGCAGATAATTCAGATTCTACATCAAAAGTAGCTTTGATACCTTTCTTTGAAATATATTTGCATTTGATTTTATCATCTTCATATCCATCAAAGAAATCAATAAGTTTCTGTACCTGTGCTGTCTGCATTAAAATTTTATGTGTTGCCATTATTACTTCCCCCTTATATATTTTCGACACCTTTATTATAGTGCAGTTTTATTAAAAAGAAAACACTTTCATAATTTATTTCTATTTCAGAAAAAAACAGGCAATTTCTTGCCTGTCATGTTATTGAAACGGATGATCCTTATCAATACGGATACGCATAATATCCGTACATTTATTTGTATGATCATCAAAAGTAAGCAATGTAGCTAAGAACTGGCCTTCATCTTCTGCCACCCTAAATGGTGTCATAAGACTCGTTAAATTACGTTTAATGATTGTTTCCTTTTCACAGCCGATAACAGATTCATAAGGACCAGTCATACCTACATCACACTGAAAAGCTGTTCCTTGTGATAAGATCTTTTCATCTGCAGTAGGAACATGCGTATGCGTACCTAAAACAGCCGATACACGTCCATCTAGATAATACCCAAGTGCAATCTTATCACTTGTCGTTTCAGCGTGGAAATCGACAATATGGATGTCACTGTCATCTTCTAATAGAAGATCATCAATCACTTCAAATGGATTGTTGGACTTGCCATCCATAAAAGTCAATCCTAAAAGATTAGTCACACGGACCTTTTTCCCCTTGATTTCAATCTGACGACTTCCTACTCCGGGAAGACTTCTAGGTTTATTTAATGGGACAATCAATCGATCAGCATCATCGATATAATCAAATAGCTCTCTTTTTGCATAAGTATGATTTCCCATTGTGATCAATGAAATGCCTTCAAATACCATTTCATCATAATGCTTGCGAATAAGTCCTTTACCATGAGAAACATTTTCTCCATTAGCAATAACCATATCCACATTGTATTTCTTTTTTACTTGAGGAAGATATCTAGAAAGCACCTGTCTTCCCGTCTTTCCAAAAACATCTCCGATAAATAATATTTTCATATAACATCCTCTTTACAAAAAATAAGATAGGAAAAGTCCTATCTTATTTTGCAATTTCATTTGCGCGAACTTCTCTGATCACAGTGACCTTGATATGTCCTGGATAAGTAAGTTCATTTTCAATCTTTTCCTTGATATCTCTTGCAAGTTTATGTGATTTGAGATCATCAACTTTTTCTGGGTTGACAATAACTCTCACTTCACGTCCTGCCTGAATAGCGAAGACTGTATCAACACCATCAAAGCTCTTAGAAATTTCTTCAAGCTTTTCAAGTCTCTGAATATAGTTTTCAATTGTTTCACTACGGCTTCCTGGTCTAGCGGCAGAAAGCGTATCAGCAGCAGATACTAACACTGCAATGACTGATTCAGTTGGGACATCTCCGTGGTGAGACGCAATCGCATTGATGACAATATTATTTTCACCCATACGTTTAGCAAATTTAGCACCAAGCTCAACGTGGCTTCCTTCCATTTCATGATCCATGGCTTTACCAATATCATGAAGTAATCCTGCACGTTTAGCCAACTGCTGGTTAATACCTAATTCAGCAGCCATGATGCCTGCGAAATGTGCAACTTCTACCGAATGCTGTAAACCATTCTGTCCGTAGCTTGTACGATACTTAAGTTTACCGATCATACGGATTTCTTCTTTCTTCATCTTAGAAAGACCAAGTTCAAAGACCGCATCTTCCCCTGCCTTATAGATGATATCGTCGATTTCCTTCTTCGTATTTTCGACAACTTCTTCAATTCTTCCAGGCTGGATACGACCATCCTTAATTAACTTTTCAAGAGCCATTCTGGCAATTTCTCGTCTTACTGGATCAAAACATGAAACAGTAATAACTTCTGGTGTATCATCAATGATCAATTCAGCGCCAGTAGCACTTTCAAAAGCACGAATGTTTCTACCTTCACGACCAATGATACGCCCTTTCATTTCTTCACCAGGTAAAGAAACAACATTAACAGTACGTTCTGTTACTTCTTCCTGAGAATAGCGATTTATCGCATTAGCGATAATATCTTTTGCAAAGAGTGAAGCCTTTGTTTTTGCTTCTTCTTCCTGTTCCTTGATATAGGCAGTGACTTCATTTTCCATCTGTACCTTTACCTGTTCAAACAGTTCCTTCTTTGCTTCCTGTGCTGACATCGCAGCAATTTTTTCAAGTTCAGCAACCTTTTCATCAATCTGATGTTTAAGCTGCTCTTCATACTTACCTAGTTCTGCTTGTTTCTTATCTAATTGTTGGTTTTTCGAATCAAGGATATCCTCTTTTCCTTGTAACGCGATATCTCTTCGATCAATATTCTGTTCTCTCTGAGATAGCTGATTTTCAAATTTTGTCAGTTCTAGACGCTCAGCTTTGATTTCTTTTTCTGACTGTAGCTTATATTCATAAGCTTGAGTCTTTGCATCTAAATTCGCTTCTTTGATAATATTATCTGCTTTAGCGTTTGCATCATCAACAATCTTTTTGGCTTCATCTTTCGCCTTTGATAATTTAATGCTAGTATATACATTTTTGATGATAATACCTAAAATGATACCTATAACAAAAACCAGAACAAGGAATACATATTTTTCCATGCCATTCTTCCTTCCTATGATTTTTTGAGGTAATTAAAATACCATATCAATTATATATGATTTATTCATCAATTTCAATACTCACACATTTCTAGAATAAACTCATTTATGTCAAATAGATAAATTAATGCCCTTTCTTTTTCTTTAATATGACAAAGAGAGAATGTCTACACATTCTCTCTTTGTTTAAATGCAATATCAAGATTTGATCCAGTATATCTGACAAGCTGATCTACAAATTGTGAAGAAGCATCTTCATCCATGCCATCTTCAATCCATTGCATCATCATGCCAACAAAAGCAAAACGACAGAAATTCAGCAAAAACTCCTCGTTGTCTTTCTCATCTTCTTCAATGATATAGTATTTTTCAAGATAAGCCTTCACAATCGTATAGAAAC
This sequence comes from Kandleria sp., assembly GCF_017934775.1. Taxonomy (NCBI): domain Bacteria; kingdom Bacillati; phylum Bacillota; class Erysipelotrichia; order Erysipelotrichales; family Coprobacillaceae; genus Kandleria; species Kandleria sp. The sequence continues at coordinate 16,235 of NZ_JAGBIX010000093.1, forward strand.
TATCACCAAGCAATGTCGTCATACGCTCATCATGGGAGGATGAAATCATATGACGGGCACGATTTTGATTGCACAATACAAAATCAATGATAGCTCTTATACAGTTTTCAAAGCTTTCGCCCTCTTCAATATAGCTTAATGCCGCCTGTGTCTGTCTTAAAAAAAGCTTCTCTAATAGATCATAGATATTATCAAAATGATAATAGAACGTATTACGATTAACATGACAATAATCAGCTAAATCCTGGATAGTAATCTTATCCATAGTCTTCTCATCAAGCAAATCAAAGAAGCCCTTGAGAAGCACTTCTTCCGTATCGTGCATCTACTCTTCTCCCATCATGATGGCACGTACCTGTGTCTCCACTTCTTCCATGATTTCAGGATGATCATTAAGATAAGCCTTCGCATTTTCACGTCCCTGGCCAATCTTTTCTCCCTTGTAGGCATACCAAGCCCCAGATTTTTCAATAATGTCATACTGAGTCGCTAAATCAAGCACTTCTCCATCATGAGAAATACCTTTTCCATAGATGATATCAACCTGAGTTGTCTTAAATGGTGGAGCCACCTTATTTTTAACAACTTTAATGTTGGCCTTATTACCAACAACATCTCCACTGATCTTGATCTGTTCACTTCTTCTAATTTCAATTCTTACTGAAGAATAGAATTTTAAAGCACGACCACCTGTAGTTGTTTCAGGATTACCAAACATTACCCCAATCTTTTCTCTTAACTGGTTGATAAAGATAACTGTACAGCTTGTCTTGTTCATAATACCTGAAAGCTTTCTTAAAGCCTTGGACATAAGTCTTGCCTGAAGACCCATATTCTGGTCGCTCATTTCTCCATCAAGTTCAACCTGTGGCACCAACGCTGCAACAGAATCGACTACAACCAGGTCAATAACGCCTGAACGTACAAGCATTTCTGCAATCTCCAACCCCTGCTCACCACTATCTGGCTGAGATAAGATCAGTTCATCAACATTAACACCAAGATTTTTAGCATAGACAGGATCAATGGCATGTTCTGCATCAATAAACGCTGCCTTGCCGCCTTGCTTCTGACATTCTGCAATTGCATGCAATGTCAATGTGGTCTTACCACTTGATTCAGGACCATAGATTTCAATAATACGTCCCTTAGGATATCCACCTATTCCTAAAGCAAGATCTAATGTCAATGAACCAGAAGGGATAACATCAACATCCACTGAAGCACGATCACCAAGCTTCATGACAGACCCTTTACCAAATTTCTTTTCAATTTGCTTAATAGCGTCATCTAGCGCTTTTTCTTTATTCTCAACATTGACGCTAACACTCTTTTTCTCTTTTGCCATAATTCTCCTCCTATCATTCTATACACGCTGATGATGTATTTTTCTTTATTTCATTTTTAAGATTATCAATACCAAGCTGCAATGCTTTTTCTACAATATCTTCACGTTTACCAGAAAGACGATATTCAAAGACAGAAACGTGATCAAGATAAGCAATGCCAATATAAATAAGCCCTACCGGTTTTCCTTCCATAGCATCCGGTCCAGCATTTCCTGTAAAGGAAATGCATATATCACTATCAAAGATTTTTTGTCCATGTAGACACATTTCCCTGGCAATCTGACTTGAAACAACGCCGTATTTATCAATTAAATCTTGATCGATGCCCACCACTTTATGCTTAATCATCGTCTGATAGCTGACAATCGAACCACGGTATACTTTCGAAATACCTGGGTTCATGCCAATGCGGCTCGCAAAATGTCCTACCGTAAATGATTCTACACTAGAAATAGATAAATGTGCATCAATAAGCATCTTTGCTAATTCTTTCATCACAAATCTCCTTTACAAAAATAAATCGTATGACACAAGACTGCCATACGATTTTTTATTAGTTCTTCTTTACAATTGTCAATGTCGAAGTCTTAGCGTTTTTCTGTGCATTTGTCAACGGTACTTCTTTATCATTAATATAGTACTTAGTATCAGTAGAACGACCATTAACAATCTTTAATTTTTTAAACTTAGCAGCATTCAATTTAGCTGTGACAGTTTCACCTGCCTTATATGTTCTATTTTCAAACTTCGATGAAGCTACGCCATTAACATAGAATCCTGCCCAGCTTTTCTTACCAAAGACAACCTTAACAGTAATCTTGTCCGTTTCACCAGATACATTTACCTGATACATAGGATAACGCGTACTTGAAGAAAGCGACTTAAATGAAACAGTAGCTTCTTTCTTTTCTTCTTTTTCTTCCTTTACAGGAGCTGTTTCCTTTTTCTTAGTTTCCTTCTTCTTAGTAGTCTTAACACTACCAGTAGTCGACTGCTGTGTAGATTCAGATGATGATCCCGCTGGCAATGACTTGATAGCAGTATACGCTACAGCAACAATCAAGGCAACAACAACACAAATAATACCAGCACGAATAAATTTGAGGTGACTCTTGTCTCTATAGACATTATTTTTCCCATTGTAATTAGGTCTTTCAAATTGGAAATTATTCTTGTTCTGAACTTTTTCCTTTTGTGCTTCAACAGCCTTAGCTGCTTTTTCTAATTCTTCTTTTTTTATTTCTTCAGTTAAAGCTAAATAAGAAGCAGTAACCTCATCAACATCCATATCAAGTACTTTACAAAGCTTTCTTAAGTACATGCGAACATACATTTCATCACCTTCATAGCGATTAAATGCTCCACTTTCAATATCCTTAAGGATCGCAATAGAAAGCATAGTTTTTTCTGAAAGCTGTTCAATTGTTAGCCCTTTTTCTAGCCTTTTCTGTTTTATTAATTCACCTAAATTATTCATAATGACCTCCGTCTATGATTAACATATTAATTAAAACATAAAACTCGAGTTTTGACAACGTCAAAGAAAAGTTTTACATCATGACTATAAATGAAAAAACACGATAATATATCGTGTTTACGTCTGCTCTTGTAAGCCGTGTTCTGTTTTTCAACCAATCATTTCTCTTAGTTTCCTACCTGATGTCAGTTCAGTTCCTTCCATCAGACTCCCCTACCAAATTTGGGTTTCTACCTCGCGGAGTTTACCAACTTTTCACTCTTAGCTTTCGCTAAGCCATAGTCTCTGTGGCACTTTATGGCTAGCTCCATATCAAAGACTTAGGAGCATCGCCGTCGTCAACTTGCGTTGCCTAGGCTTATTGGGCCTAGCACGAACACTACGAGCATCACAGCTCGTGATAGCACGGACTTTCCTCTACTTCTAGCGATTGATTCTCGCAGACGCTATTCAGATTTCTTACTATAGACTTCTTTTTCCAACTGAGAAAGTCTTTTTAACAAATCAACATTTGATTCCATCTGAGATTCAATATTTTTAGCACTCTCTGCTTTTGCATTATTTTCATAGGACTGAACTTGCGCTTTCAATTTAGATACTGTTTTCTGCAATGTATCAATTTCATCATATGCGCGATTGAGCATAGCGGCAAAATTTTCATAATCAGCCACAACAACATCTAAAAAATAATCAACTTCATTGGCATTGTAGCCTTTAGAATCGATCTGAAACTGCTTATTCACGATTTTCTTTGGACTTAACTTAATCTTATTTTCCATATACTCTTCACTCCCTGATAATCATTTTACAAAAAAAGACAAGAAATGCAAGCAAAATCTTATTCTTTACTGTTTATGAGGTGTTCTCCCCTCTTTTTTTATAGCCATGACCATAAAATATTGGTATAATAAGTCAGAAGGAGAAACGTATGGTTAAGTATCCTAATAAAAAGAAAGTGACACATTTGTGCTTGCAGCCTTTAAAAGAGGAAAGCCGGCATTATACAGCTTATCGTGGAATGAACTTGGAAGAAGATATTAATCTTTCTAATTCCTACTATCTTGAAAATGACATTGCGGTCATCTACAAGAAACCCATTCCCGTTCAGATTGTTAAGGTGGACTATCCAAAACGAAGTGCTGCAAAAATTGTAGAAGCTTATTATCGTAAGCCATCTACAACTGACTACAATGGGTTATATAAAGGAAAATATGTAGATTTTGAAGCCAAGGAAACGAAGGTTGACAATTTTCCTTTTAAGAATATCTCCGATCATCAGATCAGACATCTTGATCGTGTTATTCATCATGGAGGCATTGCCTTCTTGATTATTGCATTCACTTCAATCAATGAGGTCTATCTCATTGATGCATCCTACATTGTAGATCGTTACTGCCATGCGAGTAAGAAATCCATCTCTTATGAGGAAATCAAACAACTTGGTCATCTCATTAAACAAGGATTTCAACCTCGTCTAGACTATCTTAAAATTTTAGATGAGTTTTACCTTAAGGAGGATTCATAATAATGAAGACAAAGAAAGTCAAACTGAACAAGAAAGCCAAGCGACGTTTAATCATCGCTGCCATATTAGCAGTTTGCGTCTTGATTGCAAGTTTTGCTGTTTACTTCACAGCCTCAGTCTATTCACAGATTAAAGACTTTGACATCAACAACTTAACAACAACAGCCACTTCTAGTCAGGTTAGCGAAAATGGGAAAACGTACTATACATATGGCTCTGCACAAGGGAAATATACGAAGTATTCAGAGATTCCAGAAGTTATGGTTGATGCCATAGTTTCAGCCGAAGATTCACGTTTCTTCGTCCACGATGGTTTCGACTTACCTCGTATTATTAAAGCGACAATCAGCCACATCACCCATATCGGTGTTGGTGGTGGTGGCTCTACTATCACTCAGCAGCTGATGAAGAAAACTTACTATCCTCAAGAAAAAAAGACAATGCAAAGAAAACTTGGGGAAGCAATTCTTTCTATTCAGGCTACTCAGCAGACAACTAAACAGAAGATACTAGAACTTTATTTAAATAAGATCTATTTTGGTAGAGGGGAAAACACTGTTGGAATCTATGCTGCAAGCAAGTACTATTTCAACAAGGTTCCATCTCAATTGACATTACCTGAAGCTGCTTATCTTGCAGGTTCATTAAACAACCCAGTGTACGATGATGTTTATTATGTTTACCAGCGTTCTGAAAATCGTCGTAATGTGATCTTAAACTTAATGAAGAGACATGGTTATATCAGCGATTCGCTTTGTGAAGCCACAAAGAAAGTTCCATTAGCAAATACGCTTCAAAAGAATCCAGTTAAGCAAAGCAAGAAATACGCTGCTTATGTTGACCGTGTTACAAGAGAACTTAAATCTGATTGGGGCATTGATCCAAGCAAGACCAATGTTACAATCTACACTTATCTAGATACCGAAGTACAGCAGTATCTTGATGATATTGCTTCAGGAAAGAACTATTCTTTCCCTAACAAATATATGCAGACTGGTGGGGTCGTTCAGGAAAGTGCAACTGGACGTATTCTTGGATTATTATCTGGACGTGATTTCAAGGTCGGCAACTATTCTTATGCCTTCTCTGATCGTCATCAGCCAGGTTCTTCAATCAAGCCTATTCTAGATTATGCTACTGCATTTGAATATCTATACTGGTCAACTGGTCATATGGCCGATGACTCTACTTACTCTAAAGGTGGATGGACACCAAAGAACTGGGATAGAAAAATCCACGGTGATGTTACACTTTATGAAGCATTAGGTAAATCTTGGAACTTAGCTGCGATCCATGCCTTAAATGATGTATGGAAAAAGACAGGTAAACAGAAGCTTATCGATTATCTAAAAGGCTTAGGTTTCCAGATGGATAAAGAAACATTCTCACTTGCCTATGCAATCGGTGGTTGGTCATATGGTACGACTCCACTTGAAATGGCTGGTGCTTATGCTGCTATTTCTAATGGTGGTACTTATATTAAGCCACATACTATCAAGAAGGTTGTTGTTAATACAACTGGTGAAACAATTAATGTTGATGAAAGATTAAAATCTGACAGCAAGCAGGCTATGGCTGATTATGCAGCCTTCATGCTAAGAGAAATCATGACAACTTATGTCAAGGATGAAAAAGATTATTCAGCCTTTGATATTGGCTACAATATCGGTGCTAAGACTGGTACTACCAACCATGATGGTAAAGTTCCAGGTATTCCTAGAGGTAAATCAAAAGATAACTGGCTTTGCGGTTTCTCTGAAGATTACTCATGGGCATTCTGGAATGGATATACTGATAGTGACCAGCGTAAACATGGTTTATATATCAGCGGTACTAACCAGTCTAAGTTAATTGCTGCTAAAGTCGCAAATCTATTATCTAAACGTAAAGCTAAACATTCTTATGAAACACCAAGTTCAGTAGTTCAGGCTAAGATGGTTCAGGGCACTTACCCATATGAAGCACCTAGAAACAGCTATACTACTTATCAGAATGGCAAGAAAGTCATTACTGCATGGTTCGTTAAAGGACATACACCATCTGGTTCAAGTTCAAATGAAACAAGTGCAGATACACTTTCTACATTATCTTCATTTAGTGCTAGCGTAACTGATGATAATCAGATCAGAGTTACATTTAGTTCTTATGATCCACGTTCAATGGTTACAAGCGGAGATGTTGTCTACCGTGTTCAAGTCTACGAAGGAAGCACTCTCGTTCACTCACAGTCCTTGAGTTCTTCTTCCGCTACTCTTGGTTTCACACCTGAAGCCAATAAGACTTACCGTGTTGTAGGATTCTATTCATGGTCAAATGGTTCTGGTACTTCTAATAAGGTTTCTAGAACTATTACTACTAAGAAATCTTCTACAGAAAAGACATCTTACAGCGTTTCATCAAATGGTTCACGTGTATCCGATGGTTCTACTATTACTGGTAGCTCAATTACCGTAAGAACATCAGGTGATTCTTCAAACCAGGTTACAATTCGTCTTTCTGGTTCAGGAACTGCCAGCAATACAATCACTGCTGGAAGAAGCACTACATTCAGTGGTCTTCAGCCTGGTGGAAGCTATACTGTAACACTTACTGAAACAACAAGTGATGGTTCTACAAAATCGCTTGGATCATTTAGTTTCAAGGTACAGTCAAACACAACTGAAGAAACAACAGAAGACTAAAAAGGGAGCTGTAACGAAATGATTTAATCATTTCGTTAGGCTTCTTTTCGTATTATAGAACTAGAAGTTATTCAAGTAATAATTCTAGTTTTTTATTTTATCTAGAAGTGATATCATATCACTGAAGAGAAGTTAATCATTATAACTTGAGACATCCATAAGGTAAGCTCGTAAACAACGATTGAT
>NZ_JAGBIX010000094.1:0-43706 GCF_017934775.1 Kandleria sp.
CTTTAAACCTATCCTCAACACCTTGAATGTTAAATATTTTTCTGCGGTATCGAGGACAAAACACAAAATGGTAGTTGATCAATGATACGGTCGTCTTTGTATGTTTGTATTCATTCTTCATGAATATATAGTAGCATGTTTATAGATGTTAGTCGATGAAATATCTACAAAAGTAAAAAGATGGTCTATCATCCCCACGGTTGAAACCGTGGGTTTTCTCGCCCACATGGGTTATAAAGAGTTCTTTTAGATCCGGTGTCGGAACAACCCAGAATTTATTTAATCCAAGCATTAAACCAACTTTATTACAAAAGTCAGGATGAAGGATGGCCCCGATACATGTCTCATCAGAGCTTTTACTCTTTATTAGCGAGATGCGATTCTTCATCACTTCTGGGATATTGTATTGCGTTAAAGAGTATTTAGCACTAGAGACAATATCATCAATTTCCTGTTTGGCAACATCCTTGAATAAATCTTCTTCAGATAAATCCCACATTTCAAGTGCGGGATAGGAAATAGCCGAAACAGAATTCGAAATTTGACCACTGTTTAGCTCTACTGCCACCAAGAATGTCAAATTGCCAAAGCGAATGTGAGGACAGTTCTTGAGAACACTTGTTTCTGCCTTAGCACTCTCACTGTCCATGCCAATAATCTTCAAACGTTTTTTTACGTTTTCGTAGTTATCAAACTCATGACTTTTATTAGCTGAATGATACACAACTTCTTCTAGAAACTGAAATGTCTTATCACAGCCCATTTCTGCCATCTCGATTTCGTCATGAAATGGCAATGCCTTGCATATAAGTTCATCGATTGACCATTTTCCAATAAGTGTCTTGCTTTTTCTGTCTCTAAGCTCCAGTACGGTTCCATATTCATCATACCCACACATAAGATCAGAATGTTCCTTCTCAAATTTCATAAGTGTTTGTTCAAGCATCAAAACAAAGAGTGTTCGTGTTTTAAGAATGCTTACCACATCGCTGTTTTCAATTGATTTGTTAATGTTTTTCATTTTTCAATCCTCCTCGCTTTCTTATTCTACCACTCTACTTTTTTAGAACGTTTTCGCACGGTGGGTCAAAAAAGAAAAAATGCACTCTTTTAAAAGAGTACATTTTTACATCATCTGTTTGATATCTTCATCTACATTGCTGATGGATTGAATATTGAATGAGTTGACCAGTACATCAAGAACATTTGGTGAAATAAAAGCTGGCAATGTTGGTCCTAGATGAATATTCTTTACGCCAAGTGATAAAAGTGCCAATAAAACAATGACAGCCTTTTGTTCATACCAGGCGATATTATAGACGATTGGGAGATCATTGATATCTTTAAGATTAAAGATTTCCTTAAGTTTTAAGGCGATAAGTACCAACGAGTAAGAATCATTGCACTGTCCTGCATCCAAGACGCGAGGAATACCGTTGATATCTCCTAATGGAAGCTTATTGTATTTATATTTTGCACATCCTGCAGTAAGTATCACGCAATCATGAGGCAAGGCTTTCGCAAATTCAGTATAGTATGATCGACTGGCATGACGTCCATCGCATCCAGCCATGACGACAAATTTTCTGATGGCACCTGACTTGATAGCTTCAACGACTTGATCCGCAAGCTTGAAGACCTGTTCATGCGCAAAACCACCTACGATGCTGCCACTTTCTAATGGTGTAGGTGCAGGACATGATTTTGCCTGATTGATGATTTCACTGAAATCTTTCTTTTCATCAATATGACGACATCCAGGATAGCCTGCTGCTCCCGTTGTCCATAATCTATTCTTATAGCTATCTTTAGGTGGAACAATACAGTTTGTGGTCATAAGAATAGGACCATTGAATGCTTCAAACTCTTCCTTCTGCTTCCACCATGCATTGCCGTAATTGCCAATGAAATGAGGATACTTCTTGAAGAATGGGTAATAGTGACCTGCCAGCATTTCTGAATGCGTATAGACATCCACCCCACTATCTTTGCTTTGTTCTAACAATAATTCAAGATCCTTTAGATCATGTCCAGAAATAAGAATTCCTGGTCTTGTTCCTGCCTCTATGGAAACATTGCTTACCTGAGGATGACCATAGGCCTCAGTATTAGCTCTATCAAGCATCGCCATTCCCTTGATGCCATATTCACCAGTCTTTAATGTAAGTGCAATAAGATCATCAACATTTAACTGATCATCCAAGGTTGCTGCCAATCCTTCCTGAATAAATGCATCAATACTTTCATCTTCTTTTAAAAGTACATTCGCATGTTTTGTATAGGCAGAAAGTCCTTTTAAACCATAGGTAATAAGTTCACGTAAAGAACGGATATCTTCATCTTCACATGAAAGCACCCCTACCTGTAATGCATATGAGATAAAGTCTTTTCTTTCACCATCCCATAAAGCTGCTTGAACAACGTCCCCTTTCACTTTCTTTAAAAGAAGCTTCTTTACTTCAAGGGTCTTCTCTATTCTTTCAATAATGGCTTCTTCATTAAAATTCGCATTAGTAATTGTTGTAAAAAGATTCGTAGTAACAAGATGATTGATTTCCTGATCAATAGCTGTTCCTTCTTTTCTAAGCTGCATACAGACAGCTGACAAAGCTTTTGTGACATAAATCAAAAGATCCTGCATTGCTGATAATGAAGGTGACTTGCCGCACACTCCAAATTGTGTACATCCTTTACAATTCAATGTTTCCTGACATTGGAAACAAAACATTTTATTTTCCATACTTTTCCTCCTTCATGATTATTATGAAGGAAGTAACACATAAAATAAGTTGTCTCAAGAACAAAAAAGCGCTTGTGCAATGCACAGGCGTTATTTTGTCTTTTCATCAATTAAATTTAATAAATCTTTAACTGTCTTGATGCTTAATAATTCTTCATCTTTAAATTCAGTACCGATTTCTTCTTCTAATGCGAATACTAAATCTACTAAGTCTAAAGAATCGATTCCTAAGTCTCTAAAAGAAGAATCTAATGTCAATTCTTTCCCATTAAGTTTATCACTTAAGGCTTCTTTGATTTTATCAAAATAATCCATTATTATTTCACCTCACAAAATAATTATACAAGAAAAAAATGAAAACTCAATCATAATACCTTTTCATGTAATTTAAAAAATGATCTTCTGCCAATCTTCTCTTTCGATAATAGGTACTTTGCGAGGTATAATAATGAACACGATGATAATAATCATCTTCAAGAATACGATAATCTTCCTGATACTCAGATTTAAAAGAATCAATATAGGAAACATATTTCTTTAAATACGCTTCCTTATCCATAAGTCTATTCAAGTAATAGCTTCCTGGACTAACTTCACTGTGCTTCTGTGAAGGATAATAGTTACGTCCATATATTTCTTCAAGACACCTCTTTGATTGAAGATAGCGATCAAAGTAAAGCATTGTTTCTACTTGCATAAAAAGAACCTCCTATCCTTGTATTCACAAATAGGAGGTTCTTTTCTTAAATAATAAAGCTATCTTTAATATCATTGATTTCATCTTCAGTAAGACCAATATCCAATAAGTAGCTATAGGCACTGCCATAATGTTCACGAAGGAAATCCATCATGATCATCATGTAACGTGGAGATGAATTTAAATAGGCTCTTGTCGCTTCATCCATGTTTTCTTCAAGCTGTTCAATAATTTCCATATTGTTGGAATAAGACTCACTGTAATCTTTGACGATATCGTAGTCATGACATCCTGCTAAATCCAACAATAAGGCAGAGATGATACCTGTTCTATCTTTTCCTGCTGAGCAGTGGAATAGAACACAATCATAAAGATGATTAAGGAAGACATCAAATACCTCTTTGATCTGTTGCTTATGTGCTTCTAATGCATAAATATAGACACCGCCAAGATCTTTGTATTCCTTGACTTCTTCTGGTACTACTTTGACGACTTCAGTATCTAGAAGATTGATTTCAATGTTTTCAAAGCGGTCATCTTCACTAAAGCGAGAAGCCATTGCTTTTTTCTCAAAATCACTTCGTAAGTCGATGGTTACACGTACTCCATAATCATAGAGTTTATCTAAATCATGATCACTACATTCATAAGGACCTGATGCACGAACAAAGTGATGAGCCTTTGTATAATGACCATCCTGTGTTTCATAGCCACCTAAATCTCTTGTGTTGGGCATATGATCTAATGAAATATAACGTTCTTCTCTTGTCATGTATAACATACTTTTACCTCTTTCTATGAAATTGTAACACATTCTTTTAAAAAATGTAGAAAAAAGAACTTAGAATAATCTAAGTTCTAATAAGCTCTTGCATAGTAGATGATATGTTTAGCTTTCTTGCCACAGCAAGGACAAACAGCATCTTCTTTAGCTTCATCAGGACGGTAGCATCTGCTTGTTGCCTGATATTCATCTTTCACTTTCATTTCACAATCTAGATCGCCACACCAGTATGTTTCAATATAGCCACCTTTATTGTCAAGAATATCCCCAAATTCATTGAAGTCTTCTGAATGTGTGATATGTGCTTGAAGATGTTCTTCTGCTTTCTTATACATTTCATCATGAATTGTATTCATCAGATTGATAACATAATCACCTAAGTGTTCATCAAGTGCCACTGTTTCTTTCTTGCCATCATTACGTTTAGCAACAATGCACTGACCGTTTTCGATATCTCTTGGACCCACTTCAATACGTACTGGAATACCACGCATTTCAGCTTCAGAGAATTTCCATCCTGGTGATTTATCAGAATCATCAACTTTAACTCTGATTCCCTGTTTCTTAAGCTGTTCAGCCATTTCATAAGCCTTATCCAATACGCCTTCTTTTTTCTGCATGATTGGTACAATAACAACCTGAGTAGGTGCTACTCTTGGAGGTAACACTAAACCATTGTCATCACCATGTACCATGATGATTGCACCTAATAGACGTGTAGATACACCCCATGAAGTCTGATGAACAAATTTCTGTTTATTATCCTTATCTAAGAACTGAATACCGAATGCTTCCGCAAATCCCTGTCCAAAATAGTGAGAAGTACCTGACTGAAGAACTTTTCCATCATGCATCAATGCTTCAATTGTATAAGTTTCTTCAGCACCTGCAAATTTTTCTTTGTCTGTCTTTCTCCCTGTCAACATTGGAATCGCAAGAACATCCTTAGCCGTTTCAAGATAGATATCTCTCATCTGTAAAGTTTCTTTTCTTGCTTCTTCTTCAGTGGCATGAACTGTATGACCTTCCTGCCATAAGAATTCAGATCCTCTTAAGAATGGTCTTGTGGTTTTTTCCCAACGTACAACAGAACACCACTGATTATATTTCTTTGGAAGATCACGATATGATTTTACGATTTTAGCATAATGTTCACTAAATAATGTTTCAGAAGTTGGTCTAATAATAAGATTTTCTTCTAATTCATTCACACCACCTCTAGTGACAACAGCACATTCAGGTGCGAACCCTTCTACGTGATCCTTTTCTTTCTGTAATAATGATTCAGGGATGACTAAAGGCATATAGACATTCTCATGTCCTGTCTCCTTAAATCTTTTGTCCATATAATTCTGAATCTGTTCCCACATCGCATAACCATATGGTCTATAGATGATAAAGCCCTTTACACTTGAATAATCCATTAGCTCAGCTTTACGACATACATCTGTATACCACTGGGCGAAGTTTTCATCTCTTGATGTAATGGCATCGTTTTTAATATTTTTTGCCATGTTTATTCCCCTTTCGTATTCTTTGATATTATATAAGAAAAATATTGAAAGGAAAAGAGTAAAATCAAGAATACATAAGGTTTTTCTTTAATAATGGACATAAAGCGAACTTCCATGTTTACCTCTTTTTACTTCAATGCCTGCTTCAATACGTTCTTTAAGATCACTAACATGAGAAATGATTCCTATCACTTTATCATTCTTCATATCCATAAGAACATTGATTGCCTGATCCAATGATTCATCATCTAAGGTACCAAATCCTTCATCGATGAAAAGAGCATTCAATTCAATTCCACCAGCATATTCCTGTATCATCGTAGAAAGCCCTAAAGCTAATGCCAATGAAGCCTTAAAGGATTCTCCACCAGATAATGATTTGACATCACGAATAGATCCTGATTCATAATCAATGATGTTAAGATCCAATCCTTGACCTGCGTTTCCTTTTGTTTCCTTTCTTCTCAAGAAAGAAAAACGATCACAGGTCAATCTTGATAATTCCCTATTGGCATACTCTAATACATGTTCAAAATAACTTGCTAAAACAAAACGTTCAAATGAGATCTTTTCACTGTTTTTACCAGACGTAATGCTATTGAGGTGTGCATAACGACGATAGTCATCAAATAATTTCTCATTTTCACTTGCTGCCTTCTTGATTTTTACGTACTGTTTCTTCAAGTTCTCATAAGCATTGATACATGCAAAAGCCTTCTCATCTTTTTCTTTTTTCTCATAAGAAAAAGTCTTCAGCTGTTCATCAAGTAAAGAAAGATCGACTTTTTCTTTCCCCTTGACTCTATCCTCTAATTCAGCTAATGAACTCTTAACAAGTTCAAGACGATGCATATAGCGATTATAATCTTCACTCATTACCGCAAGATCCTTGATCTTCTTTTTAAGTAAATCATACTCACTTCTTTCAAAATGATCATTAAGCATCTGTTCAAATGCATTCTTTTGTTTTACTAGATCACTTTTCTTGATTTCAAGCTGTGAAGACAATGTTTCTTTTAATGTATGAATACGTGCTTTATCCTTAAGACGCTGATCACGTTTCTCTTGAATCAGTACAACTCTTTGACTTAAAAGACGTCGTTCTTCTTCTTTCTCTTTCATACTCTCTTCACTAAAGCTTAACAAATTAGGATAATGAGAAAGTGATGTATGACAGGCACTCTCTTCTTCTTTTATATGAATAGATAAATGTTCTAGATCACTTTTTGCCTGTACAATAGCTTTCTCTTTTTCTTCTAGTAATACCTTATCTTTCTCAATCGTCTTCTTTAGATTCTCACGATAGGAGATTTCTTCTTGAAGATCCTTGTACTCTTTCTTTAACTGTATATCCTTCTTTGTCATTTGATCAAGAAGTCTAATAAATGTCTCTTTTGAAAGTTCTTCTTCAATATGCAACTGCTTCTTTAATGTTTCTACATCATGAAAAGCAACACGCTTTTTTTCCTTTTGATCACTCATGTTAGAAAAAGCCTGTTCTTTTTCTATTCTTAACTGTTCAGCTTTTTCTTCTAGACTTTCTATTTCCTGAATGCTTAACACACGTGATTCCATAATAGCTTTTTGTGGATGATGAATACTTCCACATACCGGACAAGGCTCACCTTCTTTTAAGTCTCTTGCCAGTATGCCTGCCTGGTTATCACGGAACCGCTGTGATTCTTCAAGGTATTTCTGATAAGCTTCATCGTAGTCCTTTAAGCTCTTGCCATACACCTGACTAAGTTCATAGTAGGCTTCTTCTTCATTGTTATAGCGATTATAGTCATCAGAAAGCTGATGCATCATATTGCGTCGGTTCTGATATTCACTGACAAGCTGGTCCTTGTCTTTTAACAATAGACGATAATCACCAAGCTGTTCTACATATTTTCGATTGTCTTCTAGCTGCTTCTCTTTGATAGATAAATCTTTTTCATGTTCATGAAGCTGTTCAAGATTATGCAGTTCATCTCTTCTTAACTGAGACAGTCTCTTCTGGCTTCTTTCATAAGCTTTCTTTACCTTAAGTTCATCTTTCCCTTTGGATATTTCTAAATCCAATTGAGAAATACGCTTTTCTCCTTGAGAAAGTTCTTCTAGTTCCTTATTAAAGTCTTCTTCTTGTAAAGCCAATGCTTCATTTTGTTTCTTAGCTTCTTCTAATTGATCACATAATAAATCATAGTCATTCTTTAAGCGAATCACTTCATTTTCTTTAAGACTCACCTGATTAGCTAAGCGAAGCTGTTCTAGCTCTTTGCCTAAGTTATCATAATCTTTCTTTTTTAAAAGCAAGCCTTCTTCTTCCTGCTTCTTTTTATCATAAAGGTCAATATCTCTGTTTAACCCTTCACTATAGGCAAACTCTTTTGTAAGTTCCTGTTTTTTTGTTTCTCGCTCTTTTAATCCTTCTTGTTCACTTGTCGCTTCTTTTCTATAGACTTCAAGCTGTTCTTCAATAAAGGATAATGTTTCAGGCGTAAACTGTTCTATTTCAAAAGGCAGTCCAGCAAGCATTGTACGAAGTGCTACGCTTTTTTCTTCATATCGTTTCTTATACTCATCAGCATGGCTTTTTAAGATATCTTCAAATTGTTTTAAGCCATCTGTATGAAACAGATTTCTGAAGATTTTCTCTTTTTCTTTGGAATCTGCTAAAAGCAATTTCGTAAACTCACCTTGAGCTATCATTACAATCTGCTTGAATTGTCTTGCATCAACCCCCAATAGAGTCTTTACACGCTTATCTACTGGTGTCTTCCCTGTTTCTAGGAGCTGATCTCCTTCATATAATTCCGCAATATCAGGACGCTTGTTTCCTGATTTGGTATAGCTTAATTCTCTTTTAATATGATAGACTTTTCCTTGTAATTCAAAATCAAACGCTATGCGTGTGGGCTGATCATAGTTCGCATAAGAAGAACGAAAGACATCATTGCTGCGATCTGACCCTGATGTTTCACCATACAGCGCATAGCTGATTGCATCAAATATTGTTGTCTTGCCTGCTCCTGTATCACCTGATATAAGATAGAGCCCCTTCTCATTGAGTCCTTTAAAATCAATGATTGTCTCATTTAAATAAGTAGAAAAAGCCTGCATCTTTAATACTAACGGTCTCACTTTGTACCTTCTTCCCAGATTGTCTCAATAATCTTCTGATCTTTTTCATCTAGCTGCTGATTGCACATAGCCTGATAGAATGTCTTATAGAGATCCATCATATTCATTTTCTCTATCGCATGTACTTTTCCCATTGATGTAGATGCATCACCAATAAGCTTGACATAGCTAAGCTTTAAGACATGAGGATAGACTTCTCTTAATAGATCCATCGCATGAGGTATCATATGATCATCTTCTAGTTCAATAGATAAAAGGTCATCTTTATTAGATGTATGACTTCTTAGTTCATCAAACATCCCTCTTATTATTCTTACCTTCTGCCTGCTTTGAAGTTCTACTTCCTCAATATGCATATCATCAATGTCCACTACGACAAAAGATTTCTTCCCCTTTGCTTCATCAAAAGAGTAAGTGCCAAGACTTCCTGAATAACGAACTGTTTCTCTTTTTACATATTGAGGAGCATGCAGATGCCCTAATGCTACATAGTCAAAGGCATCAAAAATATCAGGATCAATGATTTCTGTTCCCCCTATTGAAAGTGTCAGTTCACTTTCACTTGTCTGTGATTTATGGCCAACAAACTGATGGGTAATCAGAATATTCTTGTAGCTAGGATCAATCTCCTGTTTTGAAAGATAGTAAGCTAAAGCATTATGATAATTATCAGTTGGTGCATCTTCAAAGACCTGCTTTATATGAACCGGCTTTACAAATGGCAGCATATAAAATCTGATGTTGCCTTCCTGATGAAAAGCTATCTTCTCTTTTAAATATGTTTCAATATACAGCCCCTGCTCTTCAAGTATCGCACTTGCAAAATTGAGACGGTCCGCTGAATCATGATTTCCTGAAATCATGAATACTTTCTTATGCAGACGAGTAATCAACTCTGATAAAAAATGATTAAGCAGATTTACTGCCTCTTGTGAAGGGACACTGCGGTCATAGACATCACCCGCTATAATGACAGCATCTATTTCATGATGAGACACATAATCAATAATATTCTCTAACAGCTCCCTTTGGATATCTATTAGATTATACTGGTGCAGCATCTTTCCTAAATGAAGATCTGCAATATGTACTATTTTCATGATTTCATCTCCCATCTATAAATGTTTTTTACACGCTCATCTTTAGAAAACATCTTTCTTAATGTACGAGGAATCTCCTTTCTTTCAATAAAGATGGCACCTAGCTTTTCTATCGTTTTTCTAGAAGCGATATTATCTGGATCACATGTCAATAGAACATGATCATAGCCATCTTTGATAATCTGATCCTTCAATAAAAGACAAGCCTGATAGGCATAGTGATGTCCACGATATTCTTCTTCAATATGATAACCAATATGCCCATCATAGTAATGTTCTTCATCATTGCCAAGACGCCATACAATACGTCCTACTTCCTGATTATTCACTTCAATAATATAAATTGAATAAGGTGTAAACCCCGGCAATGAAGGGGCTTCAATATATTCATCTAATATTAATTTCATACATCTATTATAAAAGACTTTCTTATAAAGAAAAAGGTTCATTCACCACATTGATTGGATGGTCAGCATCAAATGCATCAATATCATCCTTCACAATCGACAGCAACCTTTTTCTTGTCTCCAATCCTTTCCATCCCATATGTGGAGTGATAATCACATTTTCTAGTTCATAAAGTGGACTTCCCTCTTCAGGAGGTTCAACTTCAGTAACATCCAAGAAAGCTCCACCAATCTCCTTCGCTTTTAAGCTTGATATAAGGGCTTCTTCATCAACTAAAGCACCTCTGCTTGTATTAATTAAAAAGGCATTATTTTTCATTAAAGATAATGTATCCTTATTGATCATATGATAAGTCCATTCATTCAATAGAACATGTAAAGAGACATAGTCGCTTCTTTTTAACAGTTCATTTAATGAAACATACTCTTCTCCATCATCTTTTGTAGTACGCGTATTATAAATAACCTGCATCCCCATCGCATGTGCTACCTTGCCTACTTCTCTACCAATATGACCAGCACCCACAATACCTAATGTCTTATCATTAAGTTCCTCATGACGCATCAATAATCCATTAATAAAATGTGAATGATCACCTCTTTCTAAGTGACGAAGCTGCATCTGCATTGAAGAAGATAACATCAGCATTCCCATAATGGCAGTATGTGCAACACGTTTAGAAGAATAAGAAGGCACGTTGCATACCGTAATATGTTTCTTGTTGGCAGCAGCTAAATCAATATTATTATATCCCGTACCTGCTTCTACAATTAGCTTAACATTCTTTAATCCTGCAATCATTTCACTAGTGACAGACATTTCCTTTGTCACAATGATTTCCGCTTGACTGGCATGTTCTAAAAAGTTCTTTTCATCAGTGTCATCATACACTATCACATGATCACCAAGCAGCTGATAATCCAAGGCACCATCATAATTCATCTTTTTTCCATTCATTACTACTACATGTCTTTTCATATTTTCCTCCTTAAGTATAAAAAAGCATGCCCGTAGACATGCTTCTCTACAACTTTATAAATAGCTCTAAGTAAAGGGAATTTAAAGGAGCGTATTTATAATGATTGTGCTGCAGTTGAAAGATACAACTACTCTATTATTGTATCATACATCTACATATTAATAAATAGTATTATACAAATTTATCGATTACATCTTCCAATGCCTGCCAATGCGTTTTTGCATTCTTATTTTTTAAGGCAGTCTTCACATCATCATAGACACCCGCATCTTCAAGCTGGCCTTTTACTTTATTGATATCCTTAAAAATATCATCCACAAGATCTTCTACACTATCAAAATTACTTTTGAATGTTTCCTTATTGCTTTTACTTAAAGTCGCATACCACTCTTTAAAGGCAGTCTGAAGTTCACTCTTATTGGTGCTTGCTTCACATTTATTGGCATACTTAAGTAGAGTAGCACCCGCAATGGCACGTTTCAATGAAGAACCAGAATCTCCTTCTTCATAATCAAGAACATCGTTAAGAGCTGTAGATAGGGCCTTCTTATCAAACTCGTAGCTAACTGTCTTCTTCTCTTTAATAATTTCAAAAGTCTTTGTAATTGTCCCTTTGTAATTACCTTTTCCTGTTACAATGACCTGTGCTTCTCCGACCTTTACATTATTTTTATAGCTTACTGAATAATGAGATGGATCAAGCAGTGATCCATTCTGATCTTCTACAGTGACGTCTGGCTTTTTTTCTTTGCCATCGTAATTAAAACTATCTTTAACTAAAGACACCTTGCATGAAGTAAAATCTACAACATTGTCTGCAGTTGTGCCTTTCTCCTTACTGCCACATCCTACTACAGTAAAGAGCATTCCTAAAACAATAATCATACTAAATAGTTTTTTCATATGCTCACCCTCCTATCTCTATTCTAATGCTTTTCTTTTTGATAATAAAGAAAAACTCTAAAGTCAGATGACTTTAGAGTTTAATAATTCCCATAATATCCAATAATGAACTTACTAAGATAATTAATAAGAACAAGATAGCAACATATTTAATAAAGAATAAGTAAATCTTCTTTCTTTTAAATTGACCAGAAGATTCCACTTCCTTAACAATTGTTTCTGGCTTAACCTTTAATAAAATAAGCAGTACTGTCGTAATAGCAGCAATTGGCATCATGACTGAATTTGTAATAAAATCAAAGAAATCAAGAATGCCCATTCCAAGAATAGAAACAAAGCTTAAATAATTGAATCCCAATGATGATAATGTTCCAAGAAGAAGCATTAAAATTGAAGTAAAGATTGTAGCGTTCTTTCTGTTCCAATGGAATTCATCTTCAAATGTAGAAACAGCTGATTCTAATAATGAGATAGAACTTGTCAATGCAGCCAATAAAACCAATGCAAAAAACATGATTCCACCAAATAGTCCAAAATCCATAGAAGCAAAAACCTTAGGAATTGTAATAAACATAAGTGATGGACCTTTTCCTAAATCTGCAGCACTTCCTCCTGAGAAAGCGAAAACTGCAGGAATAATCATCAATCCTGCTAAAATAGCAATAGCAGTATCAAAAATTTCAAGCTGAGTTGTAGATGTTTCAAGATCCATATCCTTTTTCGCATAAGAACCAAAAGTATAAAGAATCCCCATAGCTACTGATAATGAGTAGAACATCTGTCCCATAGCAGCAACAACAGTCATGATTGAAAAATGCTTAAAATTAGGAACAAGTAAATATTTTACACCTTCCATAGCACCAGGTCTTGTAATTGAGTAAATAGCAACAATAACAGCTAATGCGACAAGAATTGGCATCATGATTGTAGATACTTTTTCAATACCATTCTTGACTCCTGCCAATACGATAAAGATAGTCATCAATGAGAAAATAATAAAGAATCCTTCTACTTGAATACCATTTGTTAAAAAGCCTTCAAAATAATGAGAGCCAGCCAAAGGCTGTACATTCCCTCGTAGATATTCAACAAGATATTTAAGTACCCATCCACCAATAACTGAATAATAAGGTACAATAAGCACTGGGATGATCGCATTGATCCATCCTCCAAAACGATAACGAAGTCCTTTTCCAAAATGAGCAAAAGCACCTACTGGACTCTTTCTTGTCATTCGGCCTAATGTCGTTTCACTCATGATCATGACATAGCCGAAAGTTAATACAAGTAGAATGTAAACTAACAAGAACATTCCACCACCATATTTTGCAGCTAAATAAGGAAAGCGCCAAATATTTCCTAGTCCAACAGCCGATCCTGCCGCAGCAAGGACAAAACCAATTTTACCAGAGAAATGACCTCTCTCCTGCGTGTCAACTTTCTTTTCCATACAAACTCCCCTTTAAAAAACACTATCCATGATTATATCTATTTTTTGTCTTATTTCAACAAAAAAATGACTTAAAAATTACCGATAGACAAAATAAATGATAATTTTTTTGATTATTAAAGGAAATAAACATAAAAAAGAAGACCAATCGGTCTTCTTATCTTTCAATTTCATGAATAAACAATCCACTTCTAAGCTTTGGTTCGAACCAAGTAGACTTAGGTGGCATAAGCATCTTAGCATCCGCAACAGCCAATAATTCATCAATAGAAGTTGGATACATCGCAAAAGCCACTGATCCTTCTTTTTCATCAACTAATCTTTCAAGTTCCTTTAATCCTCTGATTCCACCAATAAAAGAAATACGCTTATCGACACGTGGATCTTCAATGCCAAGAATTGGTGTCAATACTAAATCTTGAAGATAAGCAACATCAAGAGAAGTAACAGGATCATTACGATCTTCTAGACATTCTTCCTTCATTGTTAAAGTGTACCACTGATGAGCATAATACATCTTAACAATTCCTTTTCTTTCAGGTGCACCAAATTCTGATGAAGAAACATTAAACACATTAAGCAATTCACCAAAGAATTCTTTTTCACTTAATCCATTTAAATCTTTCACGAAACGGTTATAATCCATAATATATAATTCATTATCAGGGAAAAGAACTGATAAGAAATAATTGAATTCCTCTTCTCCCGTATAATCAGGATGTTCTTCTCTTCTCTTTAATCCCACTTTAACCGCAGAAGCAGTACGATGATGTCCATCAGCAATATAAGTAGCTTCTACATTCTCAAAAGCCTTGATTAATGTTTCATTATAACAATCATCAACGATCCAGACAGTATGCTTAACATCATCTTCAGCCACAAAATCATAAAGAGGTGCTTCCTTCTTTACTTTTTCAACAAGATCACTGATCTCCTGCTTTTGACGATAAGCAAGGAAAATAGGTCCTGTCTGCGCAGATGTCACATCAACATGATTAATACGATCCACTTCCTTTTCAGCGACAGTATTTTCATGTTTCTTACATACTCCATTAATATAATCATCAATAGAAGAAAGTGCCACAATTCCGTTTTGAGCACGTCCATTCATTGTCAGCTCATAAATATAATAATGTTTCTGTTCATCCTTAATAAAGATTCCTTTTTCTTTAAAAGACTGAATCATTTCATCAGCTTTCTTATAGACATCATCCCCATACATGTCATGTCCATCTTCAAACTGTGTCTCAGGTCTATCAATATTCAAGAAAGACAGCGGTTTACCTTTAACCGCCTCTTTCGCTTCTTCTCTAGAATAAACATCATAAGGCAACGCCGCAACATCTTTTGCATAATCTGCAGCTGGTCTTAATGCCTGAAATGGTAATACTTTTGCCATAATTCTCCCCCTATTACTTCACAATCTTATGAAGAATCGTCAATTGACTTGCATCAATCTGACGTCCTTCCGTGTTGAGTCGTCCTAATTCAACACTTTTATTAATGCCATGATAATCACTGCCGCCACTTATTGTTAACTGAAAGCGACTGGCCAATGAGCAAAGATAATCCTCTTCTTCTTGATTATAACGAGAATAGAAACATTCCAGACCATCAATTCCTGCATCTAAAAGCAAGCAAAGCTGTCTTTCACATTCCCAAGGTGCTAAATGACGCTTGTGTTCCCCACCCAGTGGATGAGCCCATACTGCCCACCCATTAGCGTCATGAATAGCTTTAATAACTTCATGATAATCTAAGCGATCATCGTCATCATGACATCCTGCAACAATCTTAATTCCTTCTTCCATGCTTGATACATACTCATATTGCATGAGCATACGTGCTAGATGTGGCTTAGCACAGGCATTTAATTGACGTAGTTTTTCTTTATCTTCCTGGCTAAACTCATACCCAAGATGACTAAGATAAACGAGCCTATTCTCAAGTTTTCTTTTTCTTTTAAGACGACCTTTATCAATCACCTTCTTCATCACTGGATGCGTTGCATCAAAGCCATATCCTAAAATATGTGCTTCACGATACTTGGTAATTGTAGAAAACTCAATCCCCGCAATAAGCGTCACTCCTGAAGGTATCTCATTTACAGCATGTACACCTGCTAATGTATCATGGTCAGTAATGGCACAATATGTGATGCCTTTTTCTTTCACTTTCCTTAAAAGACTATCACTTGAATCACTGCCATCACTTGCAGTTGTATGAAGATGTAAATCAGCTTTCCATTTCTCCACTTAAATACTCATCTCCATCATCGAAATCAGGATATAGATAACTTGATAACATATCAGCAAGAAATACTCTGATAGCCTGTTCATCAAGGACTGCACGTGCAAAAACCACTGCGGAAACCAATAGTTCCTGAGGACTGATTTCACTTGCAAATTCAATGCCCACTTCATCCTCTTCATCATAAATATAAGCCTCAAAAGAATCAGGATAAAAATTAAGCTTATGTAATTCCTCAGCAAAAACTCTTGGATTAAGATCAATTACATCATAAAGACGCTCAAAATCAAAAAGAATAGTTGGAATAATAAACCTTATCATCTCAGGATCATCTACATCTCTGATCATTTCTTCTATGAAATCTGTCAACATGTTATGAATAAGATCATAAAGCGTTTCAATTTGTTCATCACTCATTGCATCAAATAAACCATAGTCTTTAATACCAACAGGTCCATCTGAAACAAATAAAATCTGTAGCAGTTTATTTTTCATATAGATTCCTCATCTTTCTACGATATCTTCTATCATTCTACTATACCATTATTAAAAAAGCTATTTATTTTGTTTATATCCATTTTATGGTATAATCCATTTAGGATTATACCTAATAGCAAGGAGAGAATTATGACCTATAAACAACTTATCATCACTGTGCTTGTCGCTATATATGCCTTATTGGCAACCTATGTATTTCCCAAAAATACCACAACATACATTATGACATGCATCATTTTTATACTCTGGATCTTCTTCCAGATAAAAGTCTATAAAGACAGAAAAGAACGCTACAAAAAGAAATGAGGTCAATTATGAATATTTATATCTGTGCAGAAATCGATGATCATCATGTCAAAGAAATCATGGATTCACACAAAGAATTCAAGATGATCTATAAAGAAAAGCTTACCCAAGAAGATGTCAACAATGCCAATCTCATCATTGGCAATCCCAATATGAATCTTGATTTACACAGTGATTCATTAAAAGCCATCTTCTTAAATTCAGCTGGCAACAATCAATTTTTAAACGGTGACTATATCAATAAGAACACCCGCTTAACAAACGCAAGCGGAAGTTATGGACCAGTCATCAGTGAACATGTATTGGGCATGATCATTGCCATGAACAAAAATTTTAAGTATTATATCAATAATCATTGGCATCAGCTTTATACTGGCAAAGAGCTTTATAAAAGTACAATCCTTATTGTAGGACTAGGCGATATCGGTTTATCATTTGCAAAACGTGTCAAAGCGTTTGATACACATGTTATCGGATTAAGAAAACACCCTTCTAAAAGTCCCTATGTGGATATTGAAGACACCATTGATCACCTTGATCAATATCTTCCCCTCGCTGACTTTGTATTATTAGCATTACCTGAAACCAAAGAAACTATTCATTTATTCAATGAAGAGCGTTTCTCATTAATGAAACAAGACAGCGTCATAGCCAATGTGGGAAGAGGAAGTGCCATTGATGAAAAAGCACTCATCAAACATATTAAGTCCCATCACCTCTTTGGCGCATGCCTAGATGTCTGTGATAGTGAACCACTTCCTGATACAAGTCCCCTTTGGGATATGGAACAGGTACTTATCACGCCGCATGTTTCAGGAGGATATCATTGGGAAAGCGTGCAATCATACTATACAGCTCTTGTCATAAGAAATATTGATCATCTATTAAAAGATGAACCACTAGAAAATGAAGTCGATCTCAATCTAGGATATCGCACACATGTCATAAGGAGAGAAGAATAATGAAAACAGGTCTAGTACTAGAAGGCGGCGCCATGCGAGGACTCTTTACCGCAGGCGTGCTGGATGTTCTTATGGAAAATAACATCGATTTTGATGGTGCGGTAGGCGTATCCGCAGGCGCCTGCTTTGGCATCAACTACAAATCCCATCAGATTGGACGTACCATTCGCTACAACATGCGCTATTGTCAGGACAAGCGCTACGGCTCATGGTCTTCTTATTTAAAAAGTGGGAATGTTTTTGATGCAGAATTTTGTTATCATGAGCTGCCGCTTAAAAAGGATCCATTTGATATCAACGCCAGCAAAAAAAACAAGATGCCCTTCTATGTTGTTGCAAGCAACATTGAAACAGGACAGGCCGCCTATCGGCGCATCGATGATGTAACACACACCGAGCTGGAATGGATACGCGCGTCCGCGGCCATTCCGCTTGTTTCTGATATTGTAAACATTGAAGGACTCAAACTTCTAGACGGCGGCGTAGCCGACAGCATTCCTCTACATTTCATGGAAACAAAGGGTTATGAAAAAAATGTTGTCATATTGACTCAGCCAAGAGACTATCGTAAAGAGAAGAACCGCTTTATGCCTCTTTTAAAACGAAAGTATCATGATTATCCGCTTTATTTAAAAGCGTTAGAAAACAGACATATCCATTACAATAAGACCTTGGATGATATCAAAGAGAAAGAAAAAACAGGTGAGCTATTTGTCATAGCACCACCTCATTCTCTTCATATTTCCGCAATGCAAAATAAGCCACGTGAACTTGTCCGTGTCTATGAAGAAGGACGCATTGCCGCTAATAATGCTTTGAAGTCATTAAAAACATTTATGGGATCGCATTAACGATCCCTATTTGTATATAAATGATTTAAAATAATGAATCATCTCATCCATCACTTTATGTGATTCTTCCATTTTTACATTTAAATGGAAACAATGGAAAAGTGGTGTAGTGGTTCCTACATAATACTTGTAAGTAAATGGAATATCATTATTGATTAATGCCTCATGAAGTGCGAGGGTCTGACTTTTAAGAAAATCCTTATGTGAAGTCATCATGAAGACTGGTGGGAATGATGATGTCATATGCGTTAATACATTATACTTGCTGATATCATCATCTTTCTTAAACAATCCTTCCAATAGCTCCGGTGATGTATCGATCGTAGGATCTTCTATATTATAACATCCACACATAAGCGCAATCGCACGTGGCTTAAATCGTTCTTCTACTTTTACACCAACATCTTCCTGAGCCCTTTTATTATTTAATAGATTCATATAATTGCCCAGAATATGTGCTCCTGCAGAATCTCCAACCATAAAGATTGATTTCATATCCAGATTAAAGAAAGAAGAATTCTGATACATCCATGAAACAACAAGACTTAAATCTTCTAGTGGTGCAGGAAAATGAAATTCAGGAGCTAGACGATATGAGAAGTTGATAACCGCAAAGCCACGCTTGCACATCTCATAACAATAAAACTGATAACGTTCTTTATCGCCATAATACCATCCTCCACCATGCACATTAATAATTAAAGGAAATGGTCCCTTCTGTGTCTTTGGCGTATACAGATCCAATACTTGCCACTTCTTAATCCCATAAGAAAAATCCCTATACGTATTGATACTTGTAGGAATAGTTAATCCCTCATCTCTTTTCGTATCAATCTTTCCAAACTGTGTTCTAATCATTTTTGCGTATTTATTCATATATGTTCCACCTCCCTTATATTTTATCATTTTAAAATATTATATACAAACAAAAGGACTATGCTTAACATAGTCCTTTCTTGCTTATCGAACTTTTTTAGGATGAATCAATACATATGGAGATTTTTCATTTTCCCAACGTTCAAATACTGATCCTTTTACAGAGTTATTAATCTTAACTTTCTTTCCATCAGTCTTTTTGACTTCATCATTCTTTTTGATCTTCTTGTTCATACTTGTTCCTCCTTACCATATATTTCCTATGTTCTATTAATAAAATAAAGTGTAAATCCCCCGACTTACATCAACAATCATTTTGCTCCACGGACGAGTATCATATTATTATAAAAAGGGGTTCCTCGTATATATCACACATGACGTTCGACAAGCGAATCATTTTTGGAGCAAAACTTCTTATTTAGCTTTCAACTCATGTGACACAATAATATACAGAAGAACACCCTTTAATAAAATGATCTTTTTCTATTATCTCGTCCTCCTTTATCTTTGTAACTTTATTATACACAAGTTTGGAAGCGTTTTCAAGTAAATGGAATAAAAAAGTAGTCGTAAGACTACTTTGATTTCATAAGATTCATAAAAGCACATCCTGACCATAAGGCGTATATTGCAAAGTTATCTTTAATAAATAACAGATATTTATCCCCCAATAACTTAAAGCCAGAGTATGTCAATAGAATATAAATAAACAATGCCACATAGATGATGGTCACAAGCTTATAGATAAGCTTATAGCCATTGATCTTTATTGTTGAACAATAATAATAGATTATGCCAATCAAGAAATAAAACAGTGATGTCAATATATCTCCAATGCCATCAATATTAAATAATGATGCAATCTGATTAATGTTCTTAAAGAATAATCCATATAAATACACAATAAGGACTGGCATAACGATATAAAAAGCTAATTTGCCTTTTTCTGCTTTCATGTTTTCCTCCTATCTGAAGTGCATGTCTTTGTGTAATTCATTATTGATTGCACAAGAAGAAACAAGCTGTTCCACAGCTTCCTTGTAGTCCTTGCACGTCTTTGCTTTTCTGACAGCCTTCAATGATTTTTTATCTACATAAAAGAGTGTCTCAAAATAATACCAGAGTTCTTTCATCTTAAAAAGAACATTCTTATCTCCACCAATACGCTCCTGATAGCCTGAAAGGAGATCATGATGGAATGAAAGAAACTCTTCTTTTGTCAATGATTCATGAGTAAGCAATTCTCTTGCAAAAGCGGGATTAGCAATCATTCCTCTTCCAAGCATGATGCGTTCTACTTCTGGGAATCTTTCAATAAACTGATGATAATCTTCTTCATCTAGAATATTGCCATTATATGTCACTGGATGTTTTGATTTTTTTAACATCTTTTCAAAGGTATCTAGATGTACTGGCTTCTTATAGAAATCTTTCTGAACACGAGGATGAATAATCAGTTCGGAAATAGGATATTTATTAAAGATGCTGATAAGTCTTTCTGCCTGTGAATCATCTTCTACTCCTATTCTTGTCTTAATGGATACTTTTATATCAAGATGAAGAAGTGTAAACAATTCATCTAAGAACATATCCAATTGATCAAGATCCTTAAGCATCCCTGCTCCCTTCCCTTTAGTAACTACAGTTGGGGATGGACAGCCAAGATTGATATTCACTTCATCATAGCCAAGCTGATGACATTCCTTGATAGCCCATAGACATTCTCCCGCCTTATTAGAAAGAATCTGAGGAATGATATGAATATCCTGATTATGCATTGGTGCAATATCATTGCGTTCCTTGTTCTTCAATTTGAGATTCTGATTAGCTGTCAGAAATGGTGTATAGTAACGATCTATTCCTATAAAATGCGACTTATGTGCATTTCTGTAGGTATAACCTGTAATGCCCTCCATGGGCGCAAAATCAAACTTCATAGACTTCTCCTTTAGATAGGTATTCTATCATAAAGTGATAGAAAAGGAAAAGGAGAGATTATTTTTTTGATAATCTCTCCTTATATTTTATAAGCTGATAACCTTCAAGCATCATGCGGATAATTTCTAGTTCTTTTTCATCCGCATCGCTTAACATCTTTTTCAAAAGTTTACTTACTATTTCTTCTTCCATAATAAACCTTATGAGTTACTTGCGACAATCTTTACTCTAGACCACAATGTCGCAATTGTTTTTCTTGTTCGATCATTGTAATTAAAGACTTCATCTTTACTGTAAGATGAACGTGGTGTATAGGCTTCATTGCCTTTAAATGTAGAAGTGGATAATTCTTCTTCAACATCCTTACGTGGAGATGTATAGCCGACATACTTAGAGTTTTCAGTAGCGGCTTCTTTTGAATTGATGTAGTTCATCCATTCATGTGCCAATTTTGGATTCTTGGCATTCTTTGGAATACACATCGCATCTGTCCAGATGTTTGTACCTTCTTTTGGCATATAGAATCCGACATTTTTATTATCGCTAATTATTGAAGCAGCATCACCAGAATAAACCAGTCCTAGCGCTTTTCTTGTCTGTCTCATATTATCGATAATTTCATCCGTAACAATTTCTGGCTTCATTGTCTTAACTGCTTTTTCTAGCCATTTATAAGCTTTCTGAAGTTCATCATTGTTTGATGTATTCATCGAATATCCTAATGCCTTAAGAGCCATCATGAAAGAATCACGTTCTGAATCATAGAGATAGATATCTCCCTTGAATTTGGTATTAAGGAAAATATTGAATCCATCATGTTCAAGTTCTTGAATAGAAACTTTTCTTTTATCGTAGGCAATACCTACACTTCCCCAGAAATAAGGCATTGAATAGTCATTATTCTTATCGAAAGAAAGATTCAAGATATCCTTGTTAATTGCATTGAAGGTATCTTTTAAAGCAGGTTTATCAATCTTCTGTAAAAGATTTTCATTCTTTAATCTTTCAATCATATAATCACTTGGTACAAGAATATCAAAACGTTCTCCGTTTGCGACTTTAATGTACATCTGTTCATTGGAATCAAAGTTATCTACGACAACCTTGGCACCTGTTTCATTTTCGAAGTCAGAGACAACATCTTCTGAGAGGTATTCACCTGGCAGATAGATATGAAGCTCCTGTCCTGCATAAGGACGATTGCTTGTCTGACGTAATGCGAAAACTGAACCGATCACCACACATGCAACTGCAACAACAGCGACAACCTTTGGCCAAGTCTTGCGCTGTGCCAATTCGTTATGTGTCGATTGTTCACGTCTTCTTTTTGCAAGAACAGGTAGAATATTCACAATAGCAAGAACAATTGTCACTAAGATA
Organism: Kandleria sp.; assembly: GCF_017934775.1. Lineage (NCBI taxonomy): Bacteria > Bacillati > Bacillota > Erysipelotrichia > Erysipelotrichales > Coprobacillaceae > Kandleria > Kandleria sp. The sequence goes on from NZ_JAGBIX010000094.1 coordinate 22,763, forward strand.
ACAACAACTGTACTAATGGCATTGACACTCGGATTGACACGCTTGCTCATTGTATAAACCATAATACTTAAGTTCTTGATACCCCCACCAGTTACAAAGTAAGAGATGATGAAATCATCAAATGACATTGTAAATGCGATCAAGGCACCAGAAATAATACCTGGGGTAATCTGTGGGACGATAACCTGCCACATGGCACGTGTTGGGGTTGCCCCTAGATCCATTGCTGCTTCTGCAATATTAGGATCAAGTGCACGTACTCGTGGTGAAACGCTTAAGATGACATAAGGTATACAGAAGGCAATATGTGCCAACAGCAATGTCATAAAGCCTTTAGGAATATTCAATGTGATAAACAATAGCATCATGCCGATGGCAGTGACAATATCAGGGTTCATTAATGGGAAATCATTCATCACATTAACAAATCGTCTAAGTCGTTTTCCTGATTGTGACAAGCCGATGGCTGTTACTGTACCTATGATTGTAGAAATGAGTGTTGCAAGTACCGCAACGATAATAGTGATATACAAGGATTCCATCATTGAATGATTCTTTAACATTGTCTTATACCAGTACAATGAGAATCCTGTGAAGTGTGTTAATGATTTAGAACTATTGAATGAGAAGATCATCATGAAGATGATGGGCATATAGAAGAACACTATGACCAGTGTCATCAATATGCTGCCGAAATATCTTTTTTCTTCTTTCATTATGATGACACCTCCTCACCTGAACGACGTTCAGCACGTCTTACAGCCATCATTGAAAGCATCATGATGATAGCCATGATCATTGAAATAGCAGAACCAAAGTTCCATTCACCAACAGTGATGAACTGGTTTTCAATGACATTACCGATTAGGAAGTATTGTCCTCCACCCAATAATTTAGGGATAAAGAATGAGCTTACTGCTGGAAGGAATACTAATGTAATACCTGATACAACCCCAGAGATTGATAACGGGAAGATGACACGTCTAAATGTCTGTACCTTATTGGCTCCAAGATCGTTGGCCGCTTCAAGCAATGACTTATCCATTTTTGTTAATGCGGTATTGATCTGTAAGATCATAAATGGAAGGAAGTTGTAGACCATCCCAATAAGTACCGCTGTTTCAGTATAAAGAAGGTTTACATGTTTAAAACCTAAAAATTTCAACAGTGCTGCAAAGATGCCATCGTTAGATAAAAGTCCAATCCAGGCATATGTACGTACGAGCATATTGATCCACATTGGTAAAGTAATAAGAAGTACCAATGTTTTTTGCATCTTTTCTGATGAACGTGAAATAAAGAATGCGATTGGATAACCAATAAGAAGACAAATGATCGTTGTCTTAATAGCTATCAATAAAGAACGACCTAATATCAATAAGAAATCAGGATCAGTAAAGAACTTAATATAATGTGCGAAAGTCAATCTGAATGGCAGCACGCTGTTGCCTGCTTTCATGACAGAATAGAATGCAATCAGCAGCATCGGTAATAGCAGCATGAGCATTGCCCAGATGACATAAGGAATCGCTAACGCTCTAAATCTTTTCATTAGAATCCCATCTTCTCCATGACATGAATATTTTCAGCTTGGAAAGATAAACCGACTTCCTTTCCTTCTTCACAATATTTTGTCGTATGAATCTTGAACATACGTCCTGTTGTAGAGAATGTGACTGGATAGATTCCTTCATGAATGGAGTCTGCATCAAAGTCGTAATCTACATTAAGTTCAATATCTTCATCTTCATCAGTCAACTTCCATGCCTGAGCATTAGCCCATACACGCAAGTCTGTGTCCAAGGCCATTGATTCCTGAATTTCATCGATTGTCTTAAAGAAATTGAAAGCAGAAATAGCTTCATTGGCTTTCTTGTTTTCAATGACTCTTTGATCAATGACACGAATTTTTCTAGTAATAGATGTTCCATTAGAAGTAGAGAATGTAACTTCATATTCCCCTACTTCCTGTTTTAAATCCGTGGAAATATTGGCAATTGAAATGTTTTCATCGGTTTCAGGAATCCATGCTTGGGCATCTGCACGGGCAATGATTTCTTTTTCATCGATGCCTTCCATATCTTCTAAGTCAAGATAGAAATCATTGGCACTAATGGATTCTTCTCCTTCACTTACCACATTGGCACTATTTTTTTGTACATGCATATTAACAGTAACAGTTGTACCAGGAACAGTTTCTACCATGATTTCATAATGTACTCCCTTAAAGAGTACTGAAGAGACAATACCTGTCATTTTTCCTTTTTCTTTATCGACAATGTCGATATCTTCTGGTCGAATGACAACATCTACTTTTTCCATTGGCTTGAATCCTTTGTCGACACATTCGAAGTCAATATCATCAAAACGTACGACTTCATCTTTAACCATGCGTCCATCTACGATATTGGATTCACCAATAAATGAAGCAACATAACGGTTCACTGGTTCATTGTAGATATCCTGAGGTGTTCCTACCTGCTGGATTTCTCCTTCTTTCATGATGACAATTTTATCAGACATTGTTAAGGCTTCTTCTTGATCATGTGTTACAAAGATGAATGTAATTCCTACTTCCTGCTGGATACGTTTAAGTTCATACTGCATTTCTTTTCTTAAACGAGCATCCAAGGCACTTAATGGTTCATCTAGCAGCAATACTGCTGGTTCATTGACAAGCGCTCTTGCAATAGCGACACGCTGCTGCTGACCACCTGACATTAAAGTGACATCTTTTTTCTCATAGCCTTCTAGACCAATAAGCTTAAGCATCTTCATGACTTTCTGATCAATGACATCTTTTGCTTCTTTTTTGATCTTTAATCCAAAGGCAATATTGTCATAGACATTCATATGAGGGAAAAGTGCATATTTCTGGAAGACTGTATTAAGTTCTCTTTTATAAGGAGGTAAATCTTTGATATCTTCTCCATTTAAAAGAACCTGTCCTTCCGTTGCTTCAATGAATCCCCCAAGTATTCGTAGTAATGTTGTCTTACCACATCCCGAAGGTCCTAGCAATGTAACAAATTCATTTTCATATATATCTAAATCGATACCTTTTAGTACCTGCATATCGTCAAAGTTTTTTACGATATGCTTAAATTCAATGATTTTTCTTTTTTCATCCATAATTGTATCCCCTTAAAATTGTGGTGGTGTAGAAATCCATAGGACATCGGTATCATCTTTTGATGGATTAAAGAGATAATGACTGTTTACACCACTTATATAGAATGTTTCTCCCTGCTTGACTGCATGTTTTTTATCATCCATAAAGAGTTCAAGTTCACCTTTTAAGACATAGCCAAACTCTTCGCCATCATGGCTGGTAATAACTCTTGTCTTCTTTTTTGGATGAAGATGCAAAAGAACAGGCTCCATCGCATTTTTTTGTGCATTGGGCACAATCCATTCAATGCATTCGTTTTCTCTTTCATCTACGAAGTAATCTTCCTTCGTAAAAACATAACGCTTATCTTCCTCCTCTTTAAAGAACTCACCAAGCGTTGTTCCAAGCGCTTCTAGAATATTTTCTAAAGCAGCTATATTGGGGCTGGTCAGGTCTCTTTCTAATTGAGAGAGGAAGCCTTTGGTGACTTCACTACGTGATGCGAGCTCTTCTAGTGTCAATTCATTTTTTAATCGCAGTTCTTTTAACTTATGTCCAATTTCCACCTGTGATACCTCTGTTTAATTTAGTAAACTTTTTGTTTATTTAATTAAATCCTATCACATTATACCGTGAAATAAATAATTTACAATAAGTTAGATGAAAATAATAAAAGACCCACATAAAAGTGAGTCTTTATTCCTTCATCTTATAACAGTCTGGTACCTTGTAGACTGGCTTTTCAATAAGCAAAGTACGCAGTTCTTCCTGTTTTTCTTCCATTTCTTTATCTAGTGCTAACACTTCTGGAGATTCTTCTAATGAATGATCATCTGAAGGTGGTGTACGCATGGCACGTCTTAATCCTCCGGTTACATTATAACATTCATTAGAATAAGAACTATATTCAGGTGATTTCATAGCAAGAGAATGATCCAATAAAACAATGTGATGTGTCTTATTGTTTGTCTCAACAACAATTTCCATATGATCACACATCTTAACTGGTATACGTGTCAGATCAGCACCGTGCTTATAGCTATAGGCAAGCTGTTCATCTCCCTGCATGACAATTTCATCATCATAGACGTTATTGACCATGTTGACTTTCTTGATATCCTTAGATTTCATGCGTTCATCACCGATACGCACTTCTCCATTATGGAAGTTGATTCTGACATCATGTCCATAATCCTTAAAATGTTTTTCTTCTAGTTCTTCAAGAAGATCAAAACGCTTATAATACAAAGAATTCAATTCATTCTTCTTATCCTGAATAAGAATCTTATAAGCCATATCTGTTTCTTTTCTTACCTTTGTCATAATCTGATCTGAAAAGATTGGATCAGTCATAAAACGATAAGGCAAGCCTTTTCGTTTTAATCTTAAAAGATAGAAAAAGAACTTCCTCTTGATATAAAAAGAAGAAACATCAGTCTTTGAAGGATGAGATTTCAGATACTGATCTTTGATCATTTCTTTTTGAAATTCATCATTCATACGATCAATGATGTAGTCATCCTGTTCCTCTTTTGTAGCTGAAAGCAATCTTTTCATGGAGAGGAAATCTCTTGCCATAAAGATAGCAATGATAACAAGAAGAGAAACTGAAATAACAGCAAACAGAAATGAATCGATAAATAATGATATGATTGTAAGCAACAGCAAAATAGCTTCTATCACACTTAGCACACGCATGCGCGGTGACATTTGTAGCATATATTCTCTTCTCTTGCGTGGAGGAAGATCATCTAATGGAGTCTTATAGATATATTCTCTTTCATTCTCCTTGATGAGTTTACCTAGTTCATCTTCCTTGTACTCACATTCTTCATTCACACAAGTATAAAATGGACCATGGTCACAGTATTCTTTTTTTAATTCTCCACCACAGAGAGGACATACTTTTTCCATATTGACTCCCCTTTTCTTCTTCAAATTTTATCATAAATCATTCCTCAAAAAAAGATGAGAAACAAAGGATGATCTTCCAAACTGCGGGAAATCATCTTTCTGTTACTTTCAGCGGGTTTCTGGAAATATTTTCCAGTACCCGCTCTTTTTTGATCTGCGGGAAAGGCATGGGGTACAATAGTATCATACAAATCCTTCAGAAAGAAAAAGAGTGATGAATCTCCCTGACCAAAGTTTGATTCATCACCCATCATACGACAATATGATAATACGACAATATTCAAAAAAAATCAATACATGCGACAAATTCAGATTTATTGAGGATTTCAGAAAAGAATACAGACCCGCTGAAATCATTGAGCATCTCCGCAGGAAGATGAGCGGTTTCAGATGGCATATCCATTCTTACGTGGAGAGAAGCTACTCCTATGGCGAAGAGCGAATCACCCTGATGCTGGTCAGAGTCAAGCAGATCTATGATGACGGAACCTTCACAACATATACTGTTCTTCCATCTTTCCTTCTTCCATACCATGTGATCGGAGCACATGAAATACTGGCGATCATCAATGAAGATGCTTCATCTTCATGCAATGAAAAATCAGAAGCTCCTGAAACCGATGAGGCACCTGCGTCTGTCTCATCCTCTTTTGCGTATCACATCAGAAAAACCATGGGCAGACTGGCCATGAAGGCATACCCTGCCGTATGCCAGGCTCTGAGCAGAGGCAGAAAAATTTTTATGGTGACCACCTGACTCTTGATTATTTGATTTCTTTCATGAACTAACATGTAGACATACTCAGAAAGAAGGTGCAATTTTTCATGAAAGACAATCACATCAGCCCAATTGAGGCAGTAGAATCGATAAGCAGGATCAGCGATGAGCCTCCATCAGGAGAAAACATCTCCTTCGATACCGCCACTACGCCCTTTTCGGTGGACAGCTTTGTGCTGAAGCTCTTCAACCTGCATGATGACCAGGCAGAAAGAATCAACGTATACAGCGGCACGGACGGTCTCCACGTCTACATCAGGCTGAAGCCTGTCCCATGCAGATGCAGTGCATGTGGAAACATGACCGACAAGGTCAAGGGATACAAGACAAGGAAGATCACCCATTCGGTCATCACCACCACCCCCTGCTTCATAGACTATGACCAGAGACGAATGCGCTGCACCGAGTGCGGCAGGACATTCGTTGAGCCCAATCCGTTTGCGTTCCCGGGAGAAAAGGTATCTGCAGTTACCGTATATAATGTGCTGCAGGACTGTTCCCGTCCGCACGAGACCTTCAAGGCGATAGCCGAAAGATATCACATCTCTCCCTCGACGGTACTGAGAATATTCGACAGCCACGTGAACATTCCAAGAAGAAGGCTTCCACGCTATCTGGTGGTGGATGAGACCTACGCCTTCCATACCGCGGTAAGCGACTACGTCTTTGTGATGATGGACTATGAAACCATGGACATCATCGATGTCCTGCCTTCAAGAAAGAAGGCGGATCTCGACGCCTACTTCCAGAAGATTCCGCTCAGGGAACGCGAGGAAGTTCAGATCGTCAGCAGTGATATGTGGAATACATACCGCGACATGACTCACAGATGGTTTCCGAAGGCCGTCCATTCATGCGATTCGTTCCATCTCAAGATGGAACTGTCGAGATGCGTCCAGAAGGTAAGAATACGAATAATGAATCATCACAGGATCCAGAAGAAAGAGGCGAAGCCGGTACGTGAAATGAAGCCGGATGAACTGCTGGAATTCAGCAGTCACGTAAAAAGCTATTACCTTCTCAAGAAGTTCGCCCCATGGATGCTCTACAAGCGTCCTTCAGATGGCCTCTTCGATCCCAACAGGAAAAAGAAATACAATCGGGTATTCAGGGAATATCTCAACTATCATGACATATACTGCAAAATACTCGAAACTGACAATGAACTTTCAGAGGCAGTCGCTCTTCAGGAACAGCTTTACCTATTCTTCCGCAAGAGTACGATGAAGACTGCTCCAAAGGCTCTCAAGGAGCTTATATACAATTTCAGCACTTCCACGGTAAAGGAAATGTGCAGTTTCTCTGCCACACTTCGCCAATGGAGAACGAGCATCATCAATTCATTCATCCCTATCGAAGGAGACAATGAAGAATATGAGATTGACGACAGTCTTCCAAACGCAAAGAGAGAAATAATCACTGAATATCTTGAAGATCACAAGGCAAGGAAAAGAAGACGAATAAATTCCAGCGTCATCGAAAACAGGAACAAGCTCATAAAGGACATCAAGCACTGCAGCAGCGGCTACTCCAACTAGCATCGCTTCAGAAACAGGGTACTGCTCTGCCTCAACTCAGAGACAACATTCTTCCTGGAACCCCAGCCAACAAGCAGGGAATGGATAAACGAAAAGAAAAAGCGCACAAAAAAGGACTGATATCTGTACTGATATCAGTCCAAACCGATAATTTCGATTTTATCTTTCCACTTTCGTGGGAAAGGCATTTTCCCTCAATTAGTGACACCCCATCAATCAGGATAGCCCGCTACTTGGAAAAGTGCCAAACAAAGTTCTCATCTTTTAATAAATTGTCTCGTATTCTGCTTCACCATTGAAGCTGCCATCATACTTGATCAATTCCTTTACTTCTCCACTTGAAGAGACATTACCGCCTTCCTGTGTCAAAGAGGCAATCAATCCCTTATTGATAAGATCTCCACCACTTATACGTAAATCAGAGATATCCTTATTATTTACAAGATGTCCCTTTTCCTGCATATAAGAATGAATCACGCCATCATTTGTACATGTACCATCATTCATTAGGGCATCCAATTCTCCTTTATGAGTCAGTACGCCCTCATTGACTAACGTACCAAATATGTTGGCATTTGTATAAAGTGTTGCCTTATTGACAATATCAACATTAATATCGCCAATACCTTCACTTTTATCAGATAAGATCACATCAGATAATAATTCAAGATGTTTCCCTGATAATGACCAGCCATCTATTTCAACAGTGATCGTAGATGATGGATTATTGATAACCAATTCATCAAAATGAGCATCTACATGAAGAAGAACAGTTACATTTTCTTCAGCTTTATTGGCATCATTGATAGCTTCAATAAATGAACCATAATGTCTTGTACCAATAGAAGCTGCCGCATCAATATCTGAAGAATCACCTTCGAATACCCCTTTCATAAGGTAGACATTGGAGATATCTCCTTCATTGATTACTTCTCCATTATTTTGAGATAGACCATTAATAAATCCTGAGTTTTCTACATGTCCTTTATTAATTGTCAGATCAACAATGGTACCAAGATTCTGTAAAGCTCCACTATCCTGCTTGAAGATATCAATAACCCCTTGTGAGTGAACACTCATCTTGCCTTTATTGATCACATAGCTTGTCACACCATCATTGGTCATTTCTTTCTCATTAATAACCTCATTGATCTGTCCAGTATTAGCCATGACCCCTTTATTGATGACACAATCTGAAATTGTACCATCATTGACAAAGAAATCATTGTTTTCAACTGATCCTTTGATTCTGACTTCATTTTGAAGATGATTATTATTGACAATATGACTCTCAATAACACTCTGTTTATTAAGAGCTTCTTTTAAGACAACATGTCCATTGATGATGATTTCTTCACCGCTCAGCTTAATACCATTCATATTAATAGTAATATCAGTCTTATCATTTTCAATAGTTAAAGGATGATCAAGAATGACATCACGATGAAGTGTCACAAGACACTTCTCTTCTTGTGCTTTAACATTTTCAATTAAATCTTCAAATGTAGCATAGTATGTATCATTGATAGCACCTGCACCATCTGTTTCTTCAACTTGTCCAATAAAGTGACCGCCTTTTAATCTTAACATATGCACTTTTCCGCTGTTGGAAGCTGAACCATTGTGCAATGTAAGGTCTTCAATATAACCAGAAGTATCCAATGTTCCTTCACTCATATGAAGAGTAGCGATTGTTTTCTTATTGTTGACTTTTCCTGTTTCAGAAACAGCATCATCGATTGTTCCTTCATTAGTTAATGACTGATAGTTAATCAATTCATGAATACGACCCTTATTAGTCAATGTACCCTTATTGATAACCGTCTTCATTTCACCATCATTGATGCATGTCACTTCATTTTCTACACGACCAGTCATTTCACCATGATTGATAAGTTCTGTCTTACTGAAGATTTCACCAGAAAGCTTAGCATCATTTTCTAGACGACTTTCATTTTCAATGACATTAGCAACTTCTCCTTCTTTAGTGGCATCCACGAAAGAAAGTGGAGTCTTCACAATAATCTTTTCACCAGTGATAACATGTCCATTGACATCAATACGTAGATCATATGGACAATCAACAGTAAATGGTTCTTTAAGTTCAAGATCACCAATCAATACCAATGACTGATTATCACAAGCATCAATCGCATCTTCTAGTAAAGCAAAATACTGTTCACCAACACGTAATGATGTATTGGTTTCTTCTACTTTACCAACAAAACGTCCACCACTTATTGTTAAGTCATAAAGTGAACCAGTAGAAAGTGCTTCTCCTGATCTTAAAACAAGTGTTTCCATTGTGCCATTGTTTTTAAGCTGTCCTGCACTCATGACCATATTATGAAGTTCACCTTCATTGTAGGCTTCTCCTTCATCATGAGTAAGATGTTCCATGACTCCATGATTTGTGATCATGGCATCATTGATGACATCCTGCATTTTTTCTTTGTTAATCAATTGATTATGGTTAACAAATGGTTCAGTGATTTCACCTTCATTATCAAAGATTGCATTGTTTACAATCTTTCCTTCTAGATAAGTCTTATTAATACAGTGTGCTTCATTGATAATATCATTATGAATACGTCCTGTTCCTTCAATTGTGACAGGTAAGCTGAAATGAAGTGTTTCCCCTTCTATTTCATAACCGTTTGTATCAATAGTAAGCGCAATATCATTAGATGATGCAAATGTCATTTCTTCTAATTGAAGATCATCTTCAATAGTAATCACCAGATTTTCTGATGCATCTTTCATATAATCAAGAGCATCCTGAAGTGTACCAAAATGATAATTACCAATAGAAGCATGACAGAAGCATTCTTCAGCATTTCCAATGAAAAGACCACTTGCGATATCAGCTTTTTCAATTTCACCTTCGTTGACACTCTTTCCATTGCTCATTAACGAAGCGACATGTCCTGTGACTTCATTAATCAATTCACTATTGTTTACTAATTCATTGATAAGTCCTTCATTATTTAATGTACCTTGCTTGATTGTCATCTGATCAATTGTCGCATGTTCATTATTGATGACTTCACCAACACTGTTTAATGAAACAATATGTCCCCTGTTTTCTAATGTACCATTGTTTGTGACTTCACCTTCTAAATGAATATGGTTTTCAAGATGACCATTATTCATGATGACATTTTTAATGATTCCATCTCCCATCAGCAACATATTAGCCGCTAGGATAATTGAACCACCACTTAATGTATGTTTATTGCATTCTAAGCTTAAGACTCTTCCCTGCGTTGTAAAGAGGAGATCTTCTTTTGCTTCGACATCATTGTTAAGAATAATGCGTAGTGAATCACTTGAATCTTTAACATAATCTAATGCTTGAGATAATGTCATATAGTACTTAGAAAGAATACGACACTGTGAATTGGTCATGGCTGGTGCTGTTCCATTGAAGATTCCTTTTTCTTTTAACAATTCAAGGTTTTCTACTTTACCGAAGTTATGAACTTCTCCTTGATCCAATCTTAGATGATAGATCTGTCCGCCTTCATCGTTCAATAGTTCACCCTTAATAGCAGTCGCTTCTCCAAAGACACCTTTATTGACACTCTTTCCATTATTGATAAGGAGCTTATCAATATGACCTGTTTCTTCATTTTCTAATGATTTTTCATTCTGAAGAGTTTTCACGATACCATAATTGACTAATGTCCCATTATTCAATAATGTATCACTCATTACACCCTGGTTATTGAATGTTCCTTTATTTTCCATTGGACCATGGATTTCACATTGACTAATGAATTCTCCTTCATTGATGATCGTGTTTTCAACTTGACCATTCATAATAAGAATATGTCCATTTAATGTTAATGTACCACCATCAATCTTATGCTGATGGAGATCAATAGTTAATGAACCCTTTTCTTTTTCAATTGCTAATTCATTAATAACAATATCATCATTGCATGTGATTGTAACATCATCATCTTCTATTGATGCCAACGCATCTTCAAAGTATGGGAAGTAATGATTGCCAATACGCGCATAACTATTTGTGCTTTCTACTTCACCGATGAAATCACCTTTTGTTAAATCTAAGGTATGAACTGTCGCCTCATTTTCAAGCGTACCGCCCTTCTGTGAGACTCTTGTCAATGTACCGCTGTTCTTTATTGAACCGGCATTCATGATCACATCACTGATAAGACCACTGTTGTCAGTCTGCCCTTCATTTTGTGTATAGGCACCAAGAGTTCCTTCATTATAGAAATGATCATGGTTTAAGAGTGTGTTCATTGCTGATTTATTTGTCAAGGTTCCTCTATTGACAACATGTTCCTTGATGGTCGCATAGTTAGTCAATGTACCACTGTTCATGATTTCTCCAGCATAATTGATTGAACACTCGAATGTTCCCTTATTGATAAATGGATTGCCACATAATGCATATCCTTTCATAATAAGCGTTCCTTCATTGGTAATCGTATTACCATTGATGCTCTTTGTTCCACAATCAATAGTTAATGGGTAACCATTATTCTTGATGCATAATTCTTCTTCAATATAAGCATTATCATGAAGCATGATCGTCATAGCACCCTTTTGATTATTGAAGATTTCAATCGCATCTTCCAATAATGGATAGTAGATATTTTCAATGCGTGCAACCGCATTGCTTTGATCAGCTTCACCTACATATTCTCCACCATGCATTGAAAGATTAGCGACATGTTTCTTGTTTTGAACTTGTCCACCTAACTGTTCAAGATGCTGAAGTTCCCCTTCATTGATAAGCGTACCATCCTTTAAGACTCCATGATCTAGTGTTCCATTGTTGAAGAACTGTCCTTTTTCCTGGATTGCTTCTTTAAGATGAGCATCATTGACACATTCACCTTCATTATTGATCTTAACAATCTCTTTCTTATTAATCATTTCTCCCTTATTAGAAAGAGTAGAGATTGTACCTAAGTTAGTCGCCTTAGCCTCATTGATAAGCTCTGCAATCGACAACAGATTCATAAGTGTGCCCTTATTGGTTACACTTGTAAAAAGCTGTGTTTCTAAAGTCAGATTACCTTCATTTTCAATCTTGTTCTTGATACCTGTTTCATGACCTTTAATACGTAAAGTTCCTTTAGTGATAATAGGCGTACCAGAGATGGTCTTTTTACCAAGATCTAAGATCAAAGAGTGTCCTTCTTGTCCAACTTCACACTCTCTTGTCAAGATGACATTATCAATAAGATGCATTGTCGTATTATCTTTAGATTGATTGAAAACCTGTAAAGCTTCATCAAAGGTTGCATAATAGACATCATCGATATATGCAGGTGCATTAGTAGAATGAAGAGGTCCTTTAAATGTCCCTTTTAACATATTTAATGTATCAACTGTTCCCGTATTGACAATTGATCCATCATTTTGAGAAATAAAGTGGATATCCCCATTAGATTCTACTTTACCCTCACTCTTTAATGAACGAATTAACCCTTCATTTTTCACTTCATTTGTAGAAATGACACTATCCGCAATCGCATCAGCCGTATTGATGAAAGTTCCACTGTTTTCTACACTCTTGACAGAAGAATGGTTAGTGAAAGTTCCCGTATTTTCAACCGCATTCACAACAGCGTAGTTTGTCATATGACCACTGTTGGATACAAATCCACCAACGGTATCCTTGATTGTCAATTCATTTTCACTTGTAATTAATCCTTGAGTAGGCAAATCAAGAATAAGACGTCCACTGCTTAATAGATCCAATGAAAGAATAGATTTTTCTTCATTATGATCAGTTAAAATAACACGTGATTTTACCTGTAAAGGTGCACCGTTAACTTGATGCTTATTAAAATCTAAAGTAACAGTACTATCAGGATTATCAATGATTACTGTCTCATCCAATGTTAAATCCTTATTGAATACCACTGTACAGTTTTCTTTCGTATTCGCTACTGAAATAGCTTCATCTAAAGTTGGATAGTACGTATCTTCAATATAGACTGGCGCATTTGTTTCTTTTAAATGACCTTTAAATAATCCCGCATAGATTTCTAGATGTTCCACTTCTCCATCTGAGATGATTTCTCCACCCTTTTGAGAAATGACTTCCATCTTTCCATGAGAAATCAGCTGATCTTTTAAGAATGCAGTATTCTTTAATGTACCTTCATTTAAAATCGTACCGCTCTTTCCCACCAATGTATCAACAGTTCCTGTATTATGGAACTTGCTTTTATTATTGACACGCTGAATGGTTCCATTATTGACAAGTGAATCAAAGTTCTTAACTTGATTCTTGATAATCGCATTGTTTTCTAATTCACTTTCATTCTGTATTTCATTTTCAATACTACCATGATCAAGAGAAACAGGAGATTTGAAAATCAGTTTTTCACCTTGAAGAACATGATCACCTAAATGAATATGAGTCTTCCCTTTTAAATCAATAGTTAATTCTTTATCTACTAAGACATTATTTAATAATGAAATATCTACATCATCTTCAATCTGCTTTAATGCTTCTAAGCATAAATCAAGTGATGTGTAGTAATCATCATTGATGGCGATAATAGCATCAGAATGTTCAGGTGTTTCTCCTTCAAGATGCGCATGATTTCCTTTAATGACAAACTGAGAGATATCTCCATTATTGATAGTATCACCATCATAAAGTGCCACTTCAGTAAGCTTGCCTTTATTATGTAATTCTCCTTCTCTCATTTCTACATCTACGATGTTATTGAAGTTATGAAGAAGATGATGGTTTTCTACCCTATTGATATGACCATTGTTTTCAATTGTGCCATAGTTCTTTACTCCTGTCAGCAACATGGCATTATTGACAAGTGTGCCTTTATTCAATAGATCCGTATTGAATGTTCCTTCTTCACCACTGTTTTCTAAGATCACATGATGAAGTGTTGTTAATGATGCACCTGATAAAGAATGTCCATTCAAGTCAATATGCATAATACAGCCTTCTTGCCCAATCGCAAGAGGTTCTTCTAAGACATAGTCCTTAATTAAACGTAATGTATGTTCTTTACCTGTAGAATATGCATAAGACATAGCACTATCCAATGATAGGAAATGAATTTCATCAATCATCACTTCACTGTTGATTGTATTCGCATGCCCTTTGAAGATAGCTCCTTCACTCATGAGTGTCTTATTGATCTGACCCTCGTTGTAGCATTCTCCTTTTTCAAGCTTCAAGTAAGGCATCTGTCCTTTATTGGATAATTGTCCTTTATTGATAACTGTTTTTCTGATTTCTGTTTCATTTGTTAAATGTCCGTCTTCTTCAATTATGACATTATTGAAGAGTGAGCCATTCTGGCGCTTTGTGGAATCCACAAGACGGACATTGCTTTTAACAATGACATCTTCTCCAGATAACTCATAGCCATTCATATCAACTGTGATATTGGCTTCTTTATTATCAAATGTTAACGGGCTTAACAGCTTAAGATCTTTGTAGAACTTTAATGCGATATCCTTCTTGCTGGCATTGACAATAGCAATAGCCTCATAAGGATCTCCATAATAAGTGTGTCCAATGGCCGCCTTACATTCAATGGCTGTCACTTCCCCACTGTAATGTCCACCTAAAACAGTGACATTTCTAATAAGTTTTGTAGAAGAAGCTTCACCACCACGAACATAAAGATAATCCATTGTTCCTTCATTGATGATAGTCCCTTCTGATATCAATGTATCCGTTACTTCCCCATCTTCCTTATTGATCAATGTACCAAAGTTACTGTTGGTACCAGAGATACGGTCTTCATTGATGACTTCTCCTTCAATGCTCATATTACCAGAGACATCTGCTTTTATTGTAAGTACCCCGCTCTTTGTCACTGTAACATTACAAATAAAAGAGCCCGAATGTCTTTTGCTTGTATCGATAAAGCAAGCTTCTGTTTCTACTTGAAGGTTTCCCTGTAAGAAGGTATTTCCATTTAAATCAATGGTAATAGTTGCTTTTTCATTATGGAGATTGACAGTTCCACTTAACTGATGACGATCAAGTAACGTAATGGTCTTATCTTCATCAGCATTATTGGCAACCTCAAGGGCCGACTTCAATGAGCCATAATAAAGATCATCCATGACAATTACACTATGAATATCATCTTTATTGCCTGTTAATACTCCACCCTTCAATGTTCCTGTAATAATTTTTCCCTGATTATCACATGAACCATCTTCCTGAATAAAAGAAACAATTTCACCTTTGTTAATAAGAGTCCCATTATTGGTAAGTGTCCCTTTGATGTCAGCATCAATTTCTAATGTTCCATCATTGTTAAGAGAAGACTGCACTGATCCCTTATGTGAAGAATCTATAATCATGCAGTGTGCTGTATTGTTTATTGTATGTTCAAAAATAGAATGTCCATTAAGATCTATTGTTAAGTCCTTATCAATAGTCTCAATAGATTGAATATGAATATCTCTTAAAAGTATTAATGTTGCATTTACTTTTGCGTACTGCAATGCTTCCTGTAAAGTAAGGTACAGTTTTTCTCCTACTCTAACTTCCGCATTGTTTTCATCTACAACAGGTGGTAATTCATTTATTTGTGTCTGTGTTTCATTCATTAGCTATCACTCTCTTTTATCAAATTACTTATATTATATAAGATTTTGCCTATTATTGAAATGTCTCTAACTTAAAAATTAAATCATTTCGATTGAATTTTCTATTTAGATTGTATAAAATATAATTGTATCAAATTTAAAGGAGGACATTTCTATGTCATTTTATGATTATTCTATCCCTACCCCTAAGGGAGAAGATTTCCCGTTATCATCTTATGAAAATAAAGTTGTACTTGTAGTCAACACTGCTACTGGCTGTGGTTTTACTCCACAGTATAAGGATCTAGAAGAACTTTATGAAGCTTATCATGATCAAGGTCTAGAGATTTTAGATATCCCTTGTAACCAGTTTGCGAATCAGACTCCTGAAGATGATGAAGCTATCCATGAATTCTGTACACTCCACTACAATACGCAGTTCCCTCAGATGAAGAAATCAGATGTAAATGGTGAAAACCAGTTACCACTTTACCGTTTCTTAAAAGAAAAACAGCCATTTACTGGCTTTGGTAAATCACCAAAAGCTTTAGCAATGGCTGCCATGTTAAAGAAGATTGATAAGGATTATAAATCTAATCCTGAAATCAAGTGGAACTTTACAAAGTTCCTTGTCAATCGTCAGGGAGAAGTTGTAGCTCGTTTTGAACCAACTGAATCTATGAAAAAAGTAAAAGAAGCTGTCGCTTCACTTATCTAAAAAGATCTGGCTAGCCAGATCTTTTATTATGCTTATATCTTAATAAGGCGTTGATGATCATTTCAACACCAAGAACACGTACGTGGAAAATAAAATGATGATATGGTTCCCATAGCAACATCAAGGCAAGAACGGTAGAAATAATAATTTCAACACATTCAATAAAGCTGAAATCATGGGGATACATATCATTGAAGTCTTCAGCAATATTGTTCAAAGAAATAAGTGCCCAGATTGTCCCCATGACACCTAAAGCATTGTTTCCCTGAAACAGGATCATGCCTCCAAGAATCATGAAAAGAAGACATCTTCCCATATCATAGTGAACACGTTCAATACGTCCAATAACAATATGGAATGGACCATATAGAAACATGGCAGAGCCGATAATATATGGCAGAGCATTCGTTAATGCATGTGTAAAGAATAGACAAAGTAAACCAATAAAGACAAAGATTACAAGATAGATATTATAATCAATGCTTCTCATGTATTTTTTTAGATGAAAATCATGAAACATGACATATCACTCCTTTGTCCTTATTGTACACTTTTTTACAATGCCCGTCTAATCACCCGTGGAGGAAGAATCATATCACGATTACCAATATGAATGGTGATCTCATCTAATCCTTCGTTAAGAAGAAACAGCGGACCAAATCTTGATGTAGTAGAAATAAAAGAGATACGTTCTTCTTCTATCTTATATGCAAAATCCTGATAGGATGTTGGCCCGATAATTACACAATCATCAAACATGCCCATTTTGATCGTACAGTTTTCACTGTAGATTGGATTCGTCTTTCTAATAATAGAAAGACTTTCAAATACATGATCTTTTTGATCATTAAAGGTAATCAGGACAGCTTTCTTCTCTTTCAGCAGCGCTTTCTTATCATTTGCCTTTTCTTCATAGACATGTACTTGTGAAGCATGAATTCTTTCTCTTAATACAGTTATCTCATCTTCTGATAAAAGATCGCCTCTGACAAGCAGATCAAGATCTGGATTGTGAGAACCATTCTCCAATCTTTTATGAGAATAATAATAGCATTGATATAAAGAACCAGAGACTGTTTCAAAACACACATGATCTACTCTAAGCACCACTTCCTTTATTTTGCTTGTCGCAATAAAAGAATGATCTCGATAGCGATCATGATTAATGACCTCCCCTTCAAGATGATGTCCTACAAAATGCCAATTTTCTAATAAAAACATAAATCAAACCCCTTAATAAACATGAAAAAAAGGAGAGTGCAGCCTCTCCCTTTTTCAACGAGACAGAAGGAAACCAGAAACATAAGATCAAATACAACTTTATTACTTTGAGCGTCTATAAGTTAGGAGTACATTTTAAGACTACGAGGTTTCCTCCCACTAATCACAATTTATCAAAAGCAATGTTCAAAGTAAACAAAATATGAAAGTTTTTAAAAAATATTCTGGCTTCTTGCTTCATTTTAACAAAATTTGACTTTTTTTAATTTTCCTATTGCATTTTATTTCATTCAATGTTATATTAAGTGTCCCTTGTGGCATATCAACCTTACCATAATATATTCTTTCCTATGTATCAATGATATGCAACAAGATATCCCCCCCGACGTGCAGTCATAATAACTGTACGTTTTTTCTTTATCTATGACACATGATGCTTAATAAAATGCATGATGTGTTTTTTTATTTGTGAATATATAAATGTAGCCAAAACGGCAACTCCAATATGTATTAACATAAGCACCTCTCCTTTGGTTAGTTTTACCTAACTAAAATATATCATACTTCATATTTTTGCACAAGCAATATAAAAAAAGGAGTTTTCACTCCTTAATGTCTATTGCCAAATTTAGCGGCTAATGAGGCAAGCTGATCTTTTGAGATATTAAAACGATCACATAAGTCATCTAGCATACCGTTTAATTCTTCTGGTGATTTATTTTGCAGATCGTCTACATCAATGCCAGTCATTGACTTGATTGTATCTTTATTGTTGGCATACATATCTTTCAATTGATCGAACATCTGATTTTCTTGTTCATGCATCTTCTTTGATGCGTCTTCTAATTGATCAATTTCTTCACTATCTAATTCTAGTTCTTCTACAAGCTGCATCACGCGATCTACAAGCAGTTCCATTTCTAGACGATAGTTTGTTTCATCCAATGTTTTTGCATTGTCAATGATATCTAGATATTCTTTTAATTGTTTATTTTGAGTATCATTTAAAACTGTATCTTCATAAAGATCATCTCTGATATCTTCAAGGATTGTCTTGGCATTAAAGTAGATGGTATCAAATAGATTACGATCATATTCTACTTCTTTATCTGTTAACGTTGTTAATGTATCAATTAATTCAGGGATATCTTCATTGAATAAATGATGTATACCTTCAGAGATAATAATCAGCTGATCATCTTTTCCTCTTTCTTGTTTTAATTTAATATGTTCAATCTGAGATAATGTGATCTGTACAGCTCTTAGCATATTGCAATACATTGTATCTTTAGTAATGATGATGCCATGTTCTCCATCTTTTTCTAAGTAGAGCACAATATCTCTGATATTGGCGTCCCCGTAAGTATAGATAGCCTGTCCAATTGTAGCTGGAAAATCTTTTGTATATTTTTTCATATCTTCACCTTCCGCTTCTTATCATACAAAGAAAAAAAACCGACTGCAAGTCGGTTTATGATTCATAGGCATATTCTTTAACTTCTTTAGCAAAGAAGGCTTTTGTTTCTTTGACCACAATGCCGTTCAAGGCAAAGATTGCGATCATATTAGGGAAAGCCATCAAGCCATTAAAGATATCAGCAATTGTCCAAACAGCGCTGACACTCATATATGGTCCAATAAAGACAGCAAGAATATAAGCCCATCTAAAGATAATTAATGCTTTCTGATTTCCACCAGTCAAATATTCAAGACAGCGTTCAGAGTAGTAGTTCCATCCTAAGATTGTCGTAAAGGCAAAGAATACCAGACAGATCATTAATAGGAAGCTCGCAAACTGTGCTGAGAATGGCAATCCCTTCTGGAATGCATAAGTTGTAACCTGAACACCCTGAAGATTTTTAACCTGCCATGCTCCTGTAAGTACAATGGATAATCCTGTCATCGTACAGATAACGATAGTATCAATAAATGTACCTGTCATAGAAACAAGCCCCTGTCTTACTGGTTCTTTCGTCTGAGCTGCAGCTGCCGCAATCGGTGCACTTCCTAGACCGGCTTCATTTGAGAAGATTCCTCTCGCAATTCCTCTTTGCATAACAATCAGCATGCTGCCGATAGCACCACCAGTAATAGCACGTGGATTAAAGGCACCTTCAACGATGATCTTAATCGCAAATGGAATTCTTGTGATATTAGTAAGAATCAAGACAAATACGCTTACACCATAGATGACTGCCATAAATGGCACAACTACCTGTGAGACATTAGCGATACGCTTGATGCCTCCAATAAGCACCAATGCGACACATACTGTCAGTATAATCGATGAAATAATGACCGTATAAGTATATGTTCCTAAATATGGAATTGTAAGTGTATGAGCAGAATTTGGATCAAAGAAATTCGTTAACGCACTTGAGATTCCATTGACCTGAGTAAATGTCCCATTACCAAATAGACCAACGCATACACCAAAGAAGGCAAAGATCTTTGCTAAAAAGATCCACTTCTTACCAAGACCTTTTTCTATATAGTAGAAAGGACCACCTAATGCATGTCCATTTTCATCTACTGTTCTAAATTTGATAGCCAAGAATCCTTCAGCATACTTTGTTGCCATACCAAACAAGGCCGCTAAATTAATCCAGAAGATAGCTCCCGGTCCTCCTGTTGTCACTGCTGTCGCAACACCAACAATATTACCAGTACCAATTGTAGCTGAAAGAGCCGTACACAATGCCGCAAAGCTTGATACTTCTCCTTCTCCATCTTCTTCATTGCTAAACATCCACTTTAATGCCAGCGGAAGTCTTCTGATCTGTAGAAATCCTGTACGAACACTAAGCAGAATACCACCTACAAGAATAAGTGCCATTAGCGGAATGCCCCAGACAAGATTGTCTATCGAGACCAATAAATCATTTATTGTTTTCCAAACCATAAGCTGTTCCTTTCAAAATACAATAAAACCATTTTAATAACTTCCTTTTTATCCGTCAACAAAAAGCATGATTATTAAGGGAATTACTAAAATACGAAAGAAAAAAAGCAGTAAATCAAAAGATTTACTACTTGATCACATAATTTCTCTTCTTTCTAGGAGCAGCTTTAACTTCCTGATCAGGATATCC
>NZ_JAGBIX010000095.1:0-4821 GCF_017934775.1 Kandleria sp.
ATAAATAGGTTTTGACACGAGCCTTATGCTATCGCTAATGGATGCAATGGTATCTTTGGTAGTGAAAGTCTTATAGAAACTCATTAGTCTCATATGCTTTCGAGTATATTTGGAAGTGAATGTATATAAGAACCCAACGTGCTTTAGCCGTTGGAGTGTCAGACGAGCTATGATATTCTAAAAGATTATATGCAAGATGAAGATGAAGATGCAAACTGGATGGAAGAACAGCTTGAACTCATTGAACTTATTGGAAAACAGAATTGGCTTGTGCATCAGCTTTAATCATAATGACTAACTTCAATTAAGAAGTTAGTTTTTTTATTGAATACATTGATACATTTACAATTATCCATATGTACGATAATATGACAGTGAGAGGTGAAATAAATGGGCTATAGAGAAGATGTTAAAAAGATAAAGGCGCTTGCGGATGAAAATAGGTTAGCTATTATGAAAAGTCTTCAACATGGAGAATAGTGTGGTTGTATTCTACTTGAAGAACTTAATATCACTCAGCCGACTTTATCACATCATATGAAATTGCTTTGTGATAGTGAACTTGTTATTGGACGTAAAGAAGGGAAATGGATGCATTACTCAATTTCTTCTGAAGGTGTTAACGCCTTTCGCCAAATGATTGCTGATTATGTAACTTGTGATTGTGAAAAAGTAGGAAAGGAGCTATAGTATGTGGCTACTTATACAAGATCAGATACTTAAGATGAAATGGCTCAATGTACTTGTAGAAAGACTACTTAGATTATTGGGAGTAAATCCTGCCACAAGAATAGGTGGTAGCATTCAGTTCTTTATTTATGATGTGATCAAGATTACCATATTACTATGTGTACTGATTTTCTTGATTTCCCTTATACAAAGTTTCTTTCCACCAGAGAGAAGCAGAAAGATATTAGGAAATTTCCATGGACTGTTTGCTAATATTATTGGGGCATTACTTGGAACGGTTACACCATTTTGTTCATGTTCATCTATTCCTATCTTTATGGGATTTACTAATGCTGGATTATCATTAGGTGTAACATTCTCATTTTTGATTTCTTCACCGATGGTAGACTTGGGAAGTCTTGTCTTATTGATGAGTATCTTCGGATTAAAGATAGCCGTTGTCTATGTTGTATTAGGATTAGTCATTGCAGTTGTCGGTGGTACAATTATTGAAAAAATGCATATGGAAGATCAGATTGAAGACTTTATTAGAAATGCTAATAGCACAGTCAATATTGATGCACCTGATTTAACATTTAAAGAACGTTTGACTTATGCAAAAGATCAAGTGGTCTTCACATTCAAGAAAGTTTTCCCTTATATTTTAATAGGGGTAGCCATTGGTGCATTTATCCATAACTGGATTCCAGAAGCCTGGGTTGAATCAATTCTAGGCCGCAATAATCCATTTGGCGTGGTACTTGCTACAATCGTAGGTGTACCAATGTATGCGGATATATTTGGGACAATTCCTATTGCGGAAGCCTTGCTTTCTAAAGGAGCACTTCTTGGCAGTATCTTGAGTTTCATGATGGCAGTGACAACCTTAAGTCTGCCTTCATTAATCATGTTAAAGAAAGCTATTAAAATAAAATTATTTAGCTTATTTATTTTCATTTGTGTTGTTGGAATTATCGTTGTAGGATATCTCTTCAACATATTCCAGAATATACTCATCTAAAGGAGAAAATATATGAATATTAAAGTATTAGGTGGCGGATGCAAAAACTGTGAAAGATTGCTAAAAGCTACAAAAGAAGCTGTAGAAAACAAGGGAGTAGATGCTGAAATTGAATATATCACAGATATTGAAAAAATCATGAGCTACGGCATCATGAGTACACCTGCTCTTGTCATTGACGAAAAAGTCGTTGCTACTGGAAGAGTTCTTAAAACAAAAGATATCGAAAAGCTGATCTAAAAGGATGATTATCATCCTTTTTTATGTAAAGAAATAGAAAATATTGAATCATAATTTTCATATTGTTAACATGATATATAAGGAGAATAGACGATGGAATATATTACTATAACGAAAGAAAATATTGAACAGGAACATATCTGTTGTGCGCTTTCTAAGAATAATGATATACAGGTTTCTTCAAAAAAGAAATGGATGAAAGAGTGCCTTGATGATGGATTAGTCTTTATCAAAAGCAAAGAAAGAGGGAAATGCTTTATTGAATATGTCCCTGCACAAAACGCATGGATCCCTATTATCGCTAAAGATTACATGTATATTAATTGTCTATGGGTATCAGGTTCACTAAAAGGGCATGGATATGCCAATGATCTCTTGGACGCATGTATTCGGGATAGTCAAGCTAAAGGAATGAAGGGGATATGTATCTTATCTTCTGACAAGAAAAAACCATTTCTTGCGGATCCTAAATTCTTAAAATATAAGGGTTTTAGTATATCAGATGAATCTGATAATGGGATTTCTCTTTGGCATCTTTCATTTGAAGAGACAGCTTTGCCCATCTTTAAAGCTTGTGCAAAGCATCCTCATATCAATGAAAAAGGGTATGTTCTCTATTATACAAATCAATGTCCATTCAATGGTAAATATGTACCTCTTTTAGTAGAATGTGCTAATAAGCATAATATTGATTTTAAGACAGTCAAGTTAACAAGTAAAAAAGAAGCACAGAATGCGCCTACACCAATTACTAATTATGCCTTATTCTATAATGGCGATTATCTTACTAATGAACAGATGAATGAAAAGAAGTTTTTAAAATTAATTAATGAATAAAGGAGAAAATAATGGCATCACACAAAGACTATCTGGATTATATTTTAGATGCACTTTCATTATTAGATGAGATTACGTACAGATCCATGATGGGAGAATATATTCTCTATTATCGTGGAAAGATATTTGGTGGAATCTATGATGATCGTTTTCTTGTAAAAGAAACACTGTCTTCAAAGACAATGATACATTCCATAAAAAAAGAATGTCCTTATGAGGGAGCAAAAGAAATGATTCTAATTGAAGAAATAGATAATAAAGAATTCTTAAAAGAATTGATTGAAAACATGTATGAAGAATTGCCATTTCCAAAAAAAAGAAAGTAAAATGTTCATAGTAAAAGACTGTATGATTAAAATCAAATAGAAGATAAAGGGTGTTTTATAACACTCTTTTTTTACTTTTATATGATAATGATGGCAACATTGATAAAAATCAGTGATAATGAGAATAGGGATAAACTAAGGAAGAAGGATTGTTATTATGATTAGTTATTACCATATGATGATATTTATTATAATTATTCATTGTATAGTTAATTTTGATACACTAGTAAATCGTCATTATCAATATGACACACCGGTTGGAAAAAGCTTTCGCATGTTTGTGATCGGAGTGATACCTTTATATGTTTTTGATGGATTATGGGGAGTCTTTTATCTTTATAGAATGAGAATTCCTTTAATGATTACCTCTTTTTTTTATTTTATGATGTTAGCAATCACGGTTCTTTTGTGGATTAGGCTGATTTATATTCGCTTCAGTCAGATTACGCTGTATATAATGATTTGCTACTATTCAGGAATAGTCTATTTCCTATTTACGTTGGTTATATTAGTAATTAATATCTTTAATCCAATTGTCTTTTCTGTAGATCAGCAGGGTATGTATCATATCTATTTATTTAGAGCAGTCTTGCTTATTATCCAGTCAATATTGTTTTTTGCTTCTTCATTGTATCTTCTTCATTTGATGAAAATTGTAGATAAAAATATGCATCTGCATATTTTAGCAAGAGCAATGTTTGGATTGATTATGGCTGTCATGCTTTTATTACATATGACGTATGTACCAGCTCCGTTTTATTCAATTGGATGTTTAATAGCAACATGTTGCTATTATAAATTTATTGTAGAAAATTTGAAAGATGATCATTATCAGGAGTTAGATAGATTACTTAGAAAAGAACAAGAGTATAAAAAACAGATTAACAATATTGAACTCATCGCAAATACTGATCCGCTTACAGACGTAAAAAGTGCGAGAGCATACTCTGAAGCAATATCGGAAATAGATGATCTGATTCTAAAAGATAAACTTCAAGAATTTGGAGTTATTGTTTTTGATGTCAATAATCTAAAAAGTACTAATGATAAATATGGGCACAAGATGGGGGATATCCTTTTAATGACAGCTACAAGGACAATTATTAAATATTTTACAGATAATGATCTTTATCGTATTGGTGGAGATGAATTTGTAGTCATGTTAAAGGGAAAACAATTTACTAATAGAAAAATGATCTTAGCTGATTTTGAAACAGAGATTGAAAATAATGTTAAAAATAAAGGCGTCATTATCGCTAGTGGCATATCTATATATCGTCCTAGACAGGATACTTGTTATCGTCTGATCTTTGAAAGAGCAGATCTTAGAATGTACGATTGTAAGGCATTATTAAAGGTTATGGAACAATCCTATCATTAGAGTATGTAGACTTTCATTTACTTTTATAAAGAATTAAGAGCTATTAGAAATAGTAGCTCTTTTATTGAAAAACAATAAAACCCACAGCTATGCTGTGAGGTTGTTTTAAGACTTCAGTGAAGTGGTAAAGGTATTGTAAATGATAAAATCCCCTCTGTATAATGATTGTGCGGTCTGCCAACTGCGCAATTGAATACAGGAGGGATTTTATGTCATATACAGATGACTTACATAGTTTATCACATACAAAATGGAATTGTAAATATCATGTGGTGTTTGCCCCTAAATATAGGAGAAAAGCATTTTATGATTATAGAAGAATTGAAATTGGTAAGATTTTAAGAGAC